>NZ_JANIAG010000229.1:0-7114 GCF_028682155.1 Pseudomonas sp. 39004 | reverse complement strand
TCCGGCTTGCACTATCTATCGCGCCGCCGGGCACCCGATAATGAAATCTGCGTCATCTATGCCTGATCAATCGCGGGGTAGTGCTACCCTCGCGTAAATACTCAGCATGGATACCCATCATGGAAATGAACTGGCACCAGGCCCTGCAAGAGAGTCTGAGCTGGCTTGCAATTGCCTCGTTCATCACCTTGGTCTGCTTCACCGCAGCCGCCACACTGGCAGTACGTTGCACACGCTGGGGCAGCCAATTCTGGCAGCTTGCCGGGGCATATTTCAGCTTCAGGCGCAGCTGGCGGCCGTTGTTGGTGTTTGCCTTGCTACTGGTGCTGACACTGTTCTCGGTGCGCCTGAACGTGCTGTTCTCGTTCTGGTACAACGGGTTCTACAGCGCCCTGCAAGGCCTCGACCAGAATGCCTTCTGGTACCTCCTTGGGGTATTTGCGGTGCTGGCGACCATTCACGTATTGCGCTCGCTGTTCACGTTCTACGTGACACAGGCTTTCAGCATCCAATGGCGAGTCTGGCTCACCGAGCGGCTGACCCGCGACTGGATGCATGGCGATGCCTATTACCGTAGCCAGTTCCTCGCCGAGCCGGTAGATAACCCTGACCAGCGTATCGAGCTGGACGTAAATGCGTTCGTCACCAACTCGGTGTCGCTTGCGCTCGGCGCGGTCAGCGCGCTGGTCTCGCTGGTGGCCTTCACTGGCATCCTCTGGGGGTTGTCGGCGCCGCTTGAAGTGGCGGGGTACGAGGTACCACGGGCGATGGTCTTTGCCGTGTACCTGTATGTGATCGTCGCCACCTGGATCGCCTTTCGTCTCGGGCGCCCGCTGATTCGCCTGAATTTCCTCAACGAAAAACTCACCGCCAACTTCCGTTACGCCCTGATGCGTCTGCGCGAAAACGCCGAGAACATTGCCTTTTACCAGGGCGCGAAGGTCGAGCGGGGCACGTTGATGGGCCGCTTTGGCGCATTGATCGTCAACGCGTGGGCATTGGTCTTCCGAAACCTCAAGTTCAGCGGCTTCAACCTGGGCATCAGCCAGGTCGCCGTGGTGTTCCCGTTCATCCTCCAGGCGCCGCGCTTCTTCAGTGGCGCGATCAAGCTGGGTGACGTCATGCAGACCTCCCAGGCATTTGGCCAAGTGCAGGATTCGTTGTCTTTCTTCCGCGAGTCCTACGATGCGTTCGCCCAATACCGTGCCACCCTCGATCGTTTGACCGGCTTCCTGGATGCCAACGAGCAGGCCAGTTCACTGCCGCGCGTCAACACCGAGGAACAGGCGCACGCCCTGGATATCACCCGCTTGCAGGTGCTTCGCCCCGATGGCCATCACCTGATCGCCGACCTCGCCCTGAGCCTGCGTGCCGGTCAGGCGCTGTTGATCAAAGGGCCGTCGGGTAGCGGTAAAACCACCTTGTTGCGTGCCCTCGCGGGCCTCTGGCCATACGCCGAAGGTGAGGTGAAACGGCCTGTGGGGCACCAGGCGTTGTTCCTGTCGCAGCGGCCATACCTGCCGTTGGGTGACCTGCGCACCATCATCGCCTACCCCTCGGCCAGCGTGCCCGAGGACGAAGCGCGCATGCAGCAGGCTTTGCGTCAAGTCAACCTGGCCCACCTTGCCGAGCGCCTGGATGTCAGTTGTGACTGGTCGCACATACTCTCGGTCGGTGAACAACAACGCCTGGCGTTTGCCCGCGTGCTGTTCAACCAGCCCCAGGTGGTGTTTCTCGACGAGTCCACCTCGGCAATGGATGAAGGGCTGGAGCATGCGCTGTATGCGCTGTTGCGCAGCGAAATGCCAGACACCTTGCTGGTCAGTGTCGGCCACCGCAGTACCTTGGCGGCGTTCCACACCCACCGCCTGGAAGTGGATGGGCATGGGGGGTGGTCTGTGCAGGAGCAGCACCCGGCGCAGGTTCCGGTTTAGCGACATTGCACACGCGGATAACGGCAAGACGACGTCAGGGCTGGTGCTCGGTATGCTGCATCACGATCAACTCGGCACCGTCGTTGCGCACATTCCCGACGTCCTTGCCCACCGCAAACCACTCGAACGCCTCCACCGGCAGGCATCGCTCCCGCGCCAGGCGTTCGGCTTGTGCGGCCGGCACATCAGCGTCAATCCACGCGCGCGCGTCCGCCGGCCCCAGCACCAGAGGCCGGCGGTCATGGATGTCGACCATTCCCTCATCACTGGCGGCGGTGATGATCACGAAGCCATCGCCCTCGTTGGGCGCCAGCCCCGTGTGCACCTCGGCCAACGCGGCCATGAACATCGGCGCGCGGCTTTTCAGGCGGATGTAGTAGGGCTGCTTGCGCTTGGCATCGTGCGGGTCGGCCACCCATTCGTACCAACCATCCGCCATTACCAAGGCCCGCCCCTGAGGCCACAGGGCCTTGAAGAACTTGCCGGTGGTCACTGTCTCGACCCGCGCATTGATGGGGGCCGGGTGTTTGCGAGTGGCCCAGAAAGGTGCCCAGCCCCAGTGGCAAGGGTCGATGCGCAGGCCGTCCTCGGCATTGTGCAGGATCAGCACCCGGCTGCCGGGGGCAACGTTGTAGCGTCCGATTGGCAGGTTGTCGTAGCCGCTGATCACGTCCTGTTCGGCGTCCAGTTCACGCAGGTAATCGGCCAGGCCCTGATATTGAGCGAAGCGTCCGCACATGGCATGTACCCCCACTTGTCGAAATTTCCTACGCCGAAATTGACCTGATACTCAGCAGGTCGATACTGTATCTATATACAGTTAATTTCAAGGCCGTGCCATGACATCCATCCTGGGCCCCATCACCTGCGGTAGCGGTGTTGTTCCGCGTTATCTGTTCCGTATCCCGGCAGGCTTTCCGTCACCGGCGGCGGATCACATGGAGCAGCCCATCTCGCTGGACGAACTGTTCAACCTGCGCGCCCCGCACATGTATCTGGTCAGGATAGACGGCGACAGCATGCAGGGCGCCGGGATCTTCGACGGCGACCTGGTGCTGGTCGACCGCTCCCTCGAAGCGCGGCATGGCCAGATCGTGATCGCTGCGGTCAATGGCGAGCCGCTGTGCAAGCGGCTGCACCGCATTGGCGGGCAGGTGGCGTTGCGCTCGGAGAATCCGCGTTACCCGCCGAGGTACATCCTCGAAGGCGACGAGTTGACGATCTGGGGCGTGGTGACGTTCAGCGTCCGCAGCCATGACCTGAAATAGCGGCGCAGCCCGTTCAGCGCAGCAGGCCAAGCCCTGCAAGGGTAACCCCGGCACACACTGCGCCGAGCAGAAATGTAGCCTGGAACCCGACCCCGTCCCACATCAGCCCAGCCACTACACTGGCGATCAGCAGCGCAACGCCGGTCAGCAGATGGAACAGGCCGAACGCGGTACCGCGCAGGTTGGCCGGGGCGCTGTCGGCGATCAGCGCGGCAAAGATGCCTTGGGTAAAGCCCAGGTGCAGCCCCCACGCCACCACCCCGAGGGCCAGCCCGGCCCACCCCGGCCACAAGGCCAACAGCAGGTCAGCTGCTACCAGTAGCCCTAGCCCGGTCATCAGCACGCCACGGCGGCCGAGCCTATCCGACAGTACACCGGCGGGGTAGGCCGACAGCGAATAGGCCAGGGCCATCACCACCAGCACCGCCGGCGCCCACTGTGCGGCCAGGCCCATGTCCTGGGCGCGCAGCAGCAAAAAAGCCTCACTGAAGCGCGCCAAGGTAAACACCATGGCCAGCACGATCAGCCGCCAGTAGCCGGCGCCAAGCCGCAGCAGTTCGCGCATGGCCAGGGGGGAGCGCACAGGCCGTGCCGCAGCCGTGGCCTCGGGCTCGTGCACGAACACCACGAGGGTGCCGACCGCCAGCAGGGCAGGGATCACCGCGACCCAGAACACCGTCTGGAAATGGCTGGCCGTAAGCCACATCAACAGGATTGCCAGCAACGGCCCAAGAAAGGCGCCGACCGTGTCCAGGGCCTGGCGCAGGCCGAACGCAGCGCCGCGCAACTCGGGCGGTGTCACATCCGCCACCAGCGCATCCCGCGGCGCACCCCGGATACCCTTGCCGATGCGGTCGACAAAACGCGCCCCGATCAGCCACTCCAGGCCCGAGGCCAAGGGGAACACCGGCTTGGTCAGCGCGCCCAGGCCATAGCCCAGTACTGTCAGCAGCTTGCGCTTGCCCAAGCGGTCGCTCAGCGCGCCGGAAAACACCTTGGTGATCGACGCCGTGGCCTCGGCAATGCCTTCGATAACGCCCACCGCCACCACCGAAGTGCCGAGCACGGTCACCATGTACAGCGGCAGCAGGGCGTGGATCATCTCCGAGGAGATGTCCATGAACATCGACACGATACCCAGCGCCCAGACACTGCGTGGGATCTTCGGCAAGGCCTTGGCGGTGGCCATGTGCTGGGTTTTCTCGACGCTGCGCATCGCTGGCCTCGGCCTTGTGGTTACGTTCGAAACTGTAGGAGCCCTGGCCCAGGATGCAAATCGGATGAGCGGGTAGCAGCATCCGCGCAGCGCTGTGTTTAACTGTATATAAATACAGTATTCGTGTTGCCGCCCGATGAATCCTTCTCCCGTTTTCGCCCTGATCGATTGCAACAGCTTCTACGCCAGTTGCGAGCGTGTGTTCCGCCCTGATCTGTTGCGCACACCCATCGTCGTGCTGAGCAACAACGACGGCTGCATCATCGCCCGCAGCGCCGAGGCCAAGCAGTGGGTGAAGATGGGCCAGCCGTATTATCAGGTGAAGGAGCTGCTGCACCGCCATGGCGTAGTGGCTTTTTCATCCAACTACGCGCTGTACGGTGACATGAGCCAGCGCGTGATGACGGTAATCGAAGGCATGGTCCCGGCACTGGAGGTGTATTCCATCGACGAAGCCTTCGCGGACCTGGCCGGCGTGCCTGGCGACCTCGACTACCTTGGCCGCTGCATCCGTGAGCGGGTGCTCAAGCACACCGGCATCCCCGTGGGCGTTGGCATCGCCGGTACCAAGACCCTGGCCAAGCTGGCCAACCATGCGGCCAAGCGCTGGGCGGTGCATAGCGGTGGGGTGGTCGACCTGCGGGTTGCGTCGCATCGTGAGTGGGTGCTGAAGAAGTGCGACGTGTCAGAGGTCTGGGGCATCGGCAAGCGCCTCACCGCGCACCTGCAGGGCTTGGGCATCCGCACGGCCTGGGACCTGTCCCGCGCCGAGCCGGGTTTGTTGCGCAAGACCTTCAGCGTGGTGGTGGAAAAGACCGCGCGCGAACTGGCCGGCACGCCGTGCCTGCAACTGCAGGACATCGATCCGCCACGCCAGGAAATCTGTTGCAGCCGTATGTTCGGCCAGCGCCTGACCGAACTGGCGCCCATCAAGGAAGCAGTGGCCACCTACGTGATGCGCGCCTCGGAGAAGCTACGTGGCCAGGGCTCACTGGCGAGCAAGATGCGTGTCAGCATCCGTACCGGCATGTTCAACCCGGACGAAGCCAAGTATGCCAATGGCGTGGCGGTGCAGTTGCCATACCCTACCGATGACGTGCGGCTGCTCACGCGCATGGCCCTGGAGGCGGTGGGCCGGGTGTATCGGCAGGGCTTTCGCTACAGCAAGGCAGAGGTGTTGCTGTTGCAGTTGTGCCGGCGCGGGGAGTTCACCGGCGACTTGTTTACGCCGTCGCAGACGCTGCAGACGGAGCGGGTGATGAGCGTGATCGACGGTGTGAATGCGCGCTGGGGCAGGGGCACGCTGCGCAGTGCCGCGGTGCCGGCGGCAGCGCAATGGGCGATGCGGCGGGAGCTGATGAGCGCAGGCTTTACCACACAGGTGGATGGGTTGTGGCGGGTAAACCGCGCGCCCACAGAGCGCCGGTGCACCTAAATACTCAAGCGCACCGCCAACGCCGCCAATGTCACCAGCAACACCGGTACCGTCAGCAGTACCCCGACCTTGAAGTAATACCCCCAGCCAATGCTGACCCCTTTGCGCGCCAGCACATGCAGCCATAACAGCGTGGCCAGGCTGCCGATCGGGGTGATCTTCGGCCCCAGGTCGCAGCCAATGACGTTGGCATAGATCATCGCCTCACGCACGACACCCTGTGCCTCGCTGGCATGGATCGACAGCGCGCCGATCAGCACGCTGGGCAAGTTGTTCATCACCGACGACAACAGCGCAGCAATCAGCCCGGTACCCAGCGACGCAGCCCACACCCCATGCCCGGCCAGCCAGTTCAGCACGCTGGCCAGCGCATCGGTCATGCCGGCATTGCGCAAGCCGTAGACCACCAGGTACATCCCCAGCGAAAACACCACGATCTGCCACGGCGCTTCGCGCAGCACGCGGCGGGTGGCAATCACATGGCCACGGGCAGCTACGGCGAACAGAACAACTGCGCAGGCCGCGGCCACGGCACTGACCGGTATGCCCAAAGGCTCAAGCACGAACAGGCTGGCAAGCAAGGCCAGCAGCACAACCCAACCGACCCGAAAGGTGGCGCGGTCGCGAATGGCCATGGCCGGTGGCTTGAGGTCGGCGGTGGCATAGCGCAGCGGGATGTCGCGGCCGAAGTACAGCCTCAATACCAGCAGGGTCGCCGCTACCGCCACCAGGTTCACCGGGACCATGACCGAGGCATAGGCATTGAACCCGAGGTCGAAGTAATCGGCCGAGACAATGTTCACCAGGTTCGACACCACCAGCGGCAGGCTGGCGGTGTCGGCGATGAAGCCTGCGCCCATGACGAAGGCCAGAGTCGCGGCAGGCGAGAAGCGCAGCGCCAGCAGCATCGACATGACGATCGGGGTGAGGATCAACGCCGCGCCGTCATTGGCGAACAGCGCCGACACGGCCGCACCCAGCAACACCATGAAGGCGAACAGGCGGCGCCCGTCACCCCGCGCCCAGCGCGCCACATGCAGCGCCGCCCACTCGAAGAAGCCGGCCTCGTCCAGCAGCAGGCTGATGATGATGAGGGCGATGAACGTGGCGGTGGCATTCCAGATGATGGCCCAGACCGCAGGGATGTCGTGCAGCGAGACCACCCCGCACAGCAGGGCGAGCACCGCGCCGATGGTGGCGCTCCAGCCCACGCCCAGGCCTTTGGGTTGCCAGATGACCAGGGTGAGGGAGATCGGAAGAG
>NZ_JANIAG010000228.1:0-7329 GCF_028682155.1 Pseudomonas sp. 39004 | reverse complement strand
GCGCCTCCACCGGCCCTTTCGCGGGGCAAGCCCGCGCCCACAGAGTCACCACAACCTTGAGCCCTGTGGTGCACCTGTGGGAGCGGGCTTGCCCCGCGAAGTAGGCAACGCGGTTATTGACTGGAGCCACCATGCAACACAACGTCATCCTGGTCCTGCTCGACGGCCTCAACCACCAGGTCGCCCACCATGCCATGGGCCACCTGCATGCCTACGTCGAGGCCGATCGAGCCGCGCTGTACCGCGTTGAATGCGAGCTGCCGTCACTGTCGCGCCCGCTGTACGAGTGCATCCTCACCGGCGTATCGCCGATCGACAGCGGTATCGTGCACAACAACGTCAACCGCTTGTCCAACCAGCGCAGCGTGTTCCACTACGCCCGCGAAGCGGGGCTGGGCACGGCGGCGGCGGCCTATCACTGGATGAGCGAGCTGTACAACCGCTCGCCCTTCGACGCCCAGCGCGATCGCCACACCCATGCGCCCAAGCTGCCGATCCAGCATGGGCTGTTCTACTGGGACGACCGTTACCCCGATTCGCACTTGCTGGCCGATGCCGAATACCTGCGCCGCCGTCACGCACCGAATTTTCTACTGGTGCACCCGATGAGCATTGATGACGTCGGCCACCGCCATGGCCTGGACAGCAGCCAGTACCGCAACGCGGCGCGCAGTGCCGATATTCTCTTGGCCGACTACCTGCCGCGCTGGCTCGAAGAGGGTTACCAGGTGCTGGTCACCGCCGACCACGGCATGAACAACGACCGCTCGCACAACGGCCTGCTGGCCGAGGAACGCGAGGTCCCGCTGTTCGTCTTTGGCGAGGGTTTCAGCCTCGACCCTGCTGCCAAACCGCTGCAAACCGAGTTGTGTGGGACCCTCTGCGAACTGCTCGGCGTGGCCCACGACAAATCGGTGTGCCGGGAGCTGCTCAAGTGAATGCCAGCCATCGCGGCCGTTACCTTGCCCTGCTCTGCCTGCTGCCGTTCGCCGTGTTCTTCGTCATCTTCCAGATCGCCCCGCTGGCCTGGGTGGCAATCAACAGCGTGCAGTCGGAAGCGGGTTGGGGTGTAGAGAACTTCAGCAAGGTGTTCGCCTCGAAGTTCTACCTGCAGGCCCTGCAACGCAGCCTGGAGATCAGCTTCTGGTCGAGCCTGTTCGGCATCGTCATCGCTACCCTCGGCGCCTACTCGCTACGCCAGGTGGATTCACGCCTGCGCGACTTCGTCAGCGCCTTCGCCAACATGACCAGCAACTTCACCGGCGTGCCGCTGGCGTTTGCATTCATCATTCTGCTCGGTTTCAACGGCGCCCTGACCTTGCTGCTCAAGCAGATCGGCCTGCTGGAAGACTTCAGCATCTACTCCAAGACCGGGCTTATCCTGGTCTACACCTACTTCCAGATCCCCTTGGGCGTGCTGTTGCTGTACCCCGCTTTCGACGCCCTGCGTGAAGACTGGCGTGAGTCGGCCGCGCTGCTTGGCGCCAGCCACTGGCAGTACTGGCGGCATATCGGCCTGCCCGTGCTGACCCCGGCGCTGCTCGGCACCTTCGTCATCCTGCTGGCCAATGCCTTGGGTGCCTACGCCACCGTCTATGCGCTGACCACCGGCAACTTCAACGTGCTGACGATCCGCATCGCCGGCCTGGTGGCCGGTGACATCAGCCTCGACCCCAACCTGGCCAGCGCCCTGGCCATGGTGCTGGTGGCGCTGATGACGTTGGTCACGGTGGTTCATCAATGGCTGCTGAAAAGGAGCTACCATGCGCGCTGATGCCAATGCCAACCTCTACCACCGCATGGTGGTGTACCTGCTGTTTCTGGTCATGCTGCTGCCACTGGCCGGCACCCTGCTCTACTCCCTGGCGACCAGCTGGTCGGCCAGCCTGCTACCCAGCGGGCTGACCCTGAAGTGGTACGTGGCGTTGTGGAGCGAGCCGCGCTTCCTGGCCGCCTTCGGCCAGTCGCTGCTGGTGTGCGTGGGGGCGCTGATGCTGTCGGTGGTGCTGATCCTGCCGCTGTTGTTCGTGGTGCACTACCACTTCCCCAAACTCGACGCGCTGATGAACGTCCTCATCCTGCTGCCCTTCGCGGTGCCGCCGGTGGTGTCATCGGTGGGCCTGCTGCAGTTGTACGGCAGCGGGCCGATGGCCATGGTCGGCACGCCGTGGATCCTGATCGGTTGCTACTTCACCATCGCCCTGCCATTCATGTACCGGGCGATCACCAACAACCTGCAGGCGATCAACCTGCGCGACCTGATGGACGCCGCCCAACTGCTCGGGGCCAGCACCTGGCAGGCGGCGTTCCTGGTGGTGCTGCCGAACTTGCGCAAAGGCCTGATGGTGGCCCTGTTGCTGTCGTTCTCGTTTTTGTTCGGCGAGTTCGTGTTCGCCAACCTGCTGGTCGGCACCCGCTACGAGACCCTGCAGGTGTACCTGAACAACATGCGCAACAGCAGCGGCCACTTCAACAGCGCGCTGGTGATCTCGTACTTCGCCTTCGTGCTGGTACTCACCTGGGTCGCCAACCGCCTGAACAAGGACAAGACCTGACATGAGCTTCGTCAGCGTACAGCAACTGCACAAACGCTATGCCGGCACCCCGGTGTTCGAAAATATCGACTGCCAGATCGAACGCGGCGAATTCGTCACCCTGCTCGGCCCGTCCGGTTGCGGCAAGTCAACATTGCTGCGCTGCATCGCCGGGCTGACCCCGGTGGACAGCGGGCGCATTCTGCTCGATGGCCAGGACATCGTGCCCCTGAGCCCGCAAAAGCGCGGCATCGGCATGGTCTTCCAGAGCTACGCGCTGTTCCCCAACATGACCGTGGAGCAGAACGTCGCCTTTGGCCTGCGCATGCAAAAGGTCAAGGCCGACGAAAGCCTTGCCCGGGTGCGTGAGGTGCTGGATCTGGTGGAGCTGGGCAGCTTCGCCGGGCGCTACCCGCACCAGTTGTCCGGTGGCCAGTGCCAGCGCGTGGCCCTGGCCCGTTCGCTGGTGACCCGCCCGCGCCTGCTACTGCTCGACGAGCCGCTGTCAGCGCTGGATGCGCGCATCCGCAAGCACTTACGTGAACAGATCCGCGCCATCCAGCGTGAACTGGGGCTGACCACCATTTTCGTCACCCATGACCAGGAAGAAGCGCTGACCATGTCTGACCGCATTTTCCTGATGAACCAGGGCCGCATCGTTCAGAGCGGCGATGCCGAAACCCTGTATACCGCCCCCGTGGACCTGTTCGCCGCGGGCTTTATCGGCAACTACAACCTGCTCGACCCAGACAGCGCCAGCCGCCTGCTGCAACGCCCGGTGGCCAACCGCCTGGCCATCCGCCCGGAATCCATCACGTTGGGCCTGAATGGCGAGCTGGACGGTGAAGTGCACAGCCATAGCCTGCTGGGCAACGTCATCCGTTACCGGGTGCGGGTGCGCGACGTGGAACTGGTGGTCGACGTGCTCAACCGCTCGTCCGCCGACCTGCATGCGGACGGCCAGCGGGTATCCTTGTCGATCGACCCCACGGCGTTACGTGAAGTGGCCTAGGAGACTGCAACAATGGCACTGGCAATTTTCGATCTGGATGAAACCTTGATCCACGGTGACTGCGCCTCGCTGTGGAGCGAGCAGATGGCCCGCTTGGGCTGGGTCGACGGCAAGGCATTCCTGCGCCGCGATCATGAGCTGATGGAGGCCTATGGCAAGGGCCACCTGCAGATGGAGGACTACATGGCCTTCAGCCTGGAGCCCATTGCCGGGCGCACCCTGGAAGAGGTTGAACACCTGGTGCAGCCGTGGGTGGAAGACGTCATCGAACCGATCATTTTCGGCGACGCCTGCCGCTGCATTGCCGAGCATCGCAAGCGTGGCGACCGTGTCCTGATCATCTCCGCCTCGGGCACGCACCTGGTTGGGCCGATTGCGGCTCGGCTTGGGGTTGACGAGTACCTGGCGATCGAGTTGGAGGCGGTGAACGGGGTGTACACCGGCAAGACCCACGGCGTGCTCACCTACCGCGAGGGCAAGATCACCCGCTTGCTGGAATGGCTGGATCAGGAACAGGAGAACCTGGAGGGGGCGAGTTTCTATTCTGATTCGCGCAACGATTTGCCGCTGTTGTTGAAGGTGGACCACCCGCATGTGGTGAACCCGGATGCGGTGTTGCGCGAACATGCCCAGATCAATGGGTGGCCTATCTTGAGCTGGGCTTGAGGACCATGGGGGCTGCTTTGCAGCCCCCAGCAATCTCAAACCAGACTCGGATCGATCACCATCACCAGCTTGCCCGATACCTGGTTGCTCTCCAGCTCGGCATAGGCCGCCTGGGCAAATTCCACCGGGTAGGTGTCCACCAACTGCGGCGACAAACGCCCTTCGGTGAACAACGGCCACACCTGCTGCAGCAACTCGCGCAGCAACTCGGCCTTGAAGCCATCATCACGGTTACGCAGCGTCGACCCGGTGATCTCCAGGCGCTTGCCCAGCACCAGCGCCAGGTCGAGGTCGAACGTGCGCCCGCCCATCAGGCCGATGATCACCCAGCGCCCGTCACGCGCCAGCAACTTGAGGTTGAGCGGCCCGTAACTGGCGCCGACCGGGTCGAGAATCACGTCGAATGGCCCCAGACCTTCCAGCGCTTCGAGGTTCTCGTTACGTACCACACCGCCGGCAGCGCCCAGGGCCTGGCAATAGGCCAAGCGGTCCTTCGAGCCAACGCTGACATACACCGGGTTGCCAAACGCCTTGCACAGCTGGATAGCCGCCGAGCCAACGCCACTGGCACCGGCGTGCACCAGCACCTTCTCGCCCGCCTTGACGGCGCCCAACTGGAAGATGTTCAACCATGCCGTGGCGTACACCTCGGGCAGCGCCGCCGCTTCGTGCAGGCTCAGGCCTTCGGGCACCGGCAGCACATGGCGGGCATCCACCACCACTTCCTCGGCCATCGCGCCGCTGGCCAGCAGCGCACACACCCGGTCGCCTATGCGCCAGTCGGCGCCCGGGCCCACTTCCTCGATCACCCCGGCGCACTCCAGGCCCATGTACGGGCTGGCGCCAGGTGGTGGCGGGTACAGGCCCTTCATCTGCAACAGGTCGGCGCGGTTAAGCCCCGCAGCCGCCACGCGAATGCGTACTTGGCCGGCGTCAAGGGCCGGGCGTTCGGCCTCGACCCACTCCACATGTCCGTCAACGCCTTGCAATGCCTTCACAGTGCCTCCATAGTTGAATCATGACTGGGCCTGGGGACGCTTACCCCAGGCTTTTTGCAGTATTTGCCCGGCTCCATGGAACCGGCAACGGAAAAGACGGCCTACTATGCGTGATCAATTGCCTCCACGTCGAATCAGCATGAAGCATTTCCTACCTAGCACCGCCCTGGCCCTGATGATCGGCCTGGGCAGCCTCACGCTCGGCGGCAATGCGGCGGCCGCCAACAAGTGGGACAGCCTGCAGCCGGACCGTGACGAAATCGTCGCCAGCCTCAACGTGGTTGAGCTGCTCAAGCGCCATCACTACAGCAAGCCACCGCTCGATGACGCCCGCTCGGTGATCATCTACGACAGCTACATCAAGCTGCTGGACCCGGCGCGCAGCTACTTCACCGCAGCCGACATCGCCGAATTCGACAAGTGGAAGACGCAGTTCGACGACTTCCTCAAAAGCGGCAACCTCGACCCTGGCTTCACCATCTACAAACGCTACCTCGACCGCGTCAAGCAGCGCCTGGACTTTGCCCTGGCCGAGCTGAACAAGGGCGTCGACAAGATCGACTTCACCGCCAAGGAAACCTTGCTGATCGACCGCAAGGACGCCCCGTGGATGAAGAACCAGGCCGAGCTTGACGACCTGTGGCGCAAACGCGTGAAAGACGAAGTACTGCGCCAGAAGATCGCTGGCAAAGAGCCCAAGCAGATCCAGGAAACCCTGACCAAGCGCTACAAGAACCAGCTCGCGCGCCTGGACCAGACCCGTGCCGAAGACATCTTCCAGGCTTACATCAACACCTTCGCCCAGTCCTACGACCCGCACACCAATTACCTGTCGCCAGACAACGCGGAAAACTTCGACATCAACATGAGCCTGTCGCTCGAAGGCATCGGCGCGGTGCTGCAAAGCGACAACGACCAGGTCAAGATCGTGCGCCTGGTGCCGGCAGGCCCTGCGGCCAAGACCAAGCAGGTAGCCCCGGCCGACAAGATCATCGGCGTGGCCCAGGGCAACAAGGAAATGGTCGACGTGGTCGGCTGGCGCCTGGACGAAGTGGTCAAGCTGATCCGCGGCCCGAAAGGCTCGGTGGTACGCCTGGAGGTCATCCCGGCAAGCAATGCCCCGAGCGACCAGACCAGCAAGATCGTTTCGATCACCCGCGAGGCGGTCAAGCTTGAAGAGCAGGCGGCGAAAAAGTCGGTGCTCAAGCTCAAGCAGGATGGCCGTGACTACAAGCTGGGCATCATCGAGATCCCGGCCTTCTACCTGGACTTCAAGGCCTACCGTGCCGGAGATCCGGAGTACAAGAGCACCACGCGTGACGTGAAGAAACTGCTCACCGAACTGCAAAAAGAGAAAGTTGACGGCGTGGTCATCGACCTGCGCAACAACGGCGGCGGCTCCCTGCAGGAAGCCACCGAGCTGACCAGCCTGTTCATCGACAAGGGCCCGACGGTGCTGGTACGCAACAGCGACGGCCGCGTCGACGTGCTCGAGGACGAAAACCCGGGCGCCTTCTACAAAGGCCCGCTGGCACTGCTGGTCAACCGCCTCTCGGCTTCGGCCTCGGAGATCTTCGCCGGCGCCATGCAGGACTACCACCGCGCACTGATCATCGGTGGCCAGACCTTCGGCAAAGGCACCGTGCAGACCATTCAGCCGCTCAACCATGGTGAGCTGAAACTGACCTTGGCCAAGTTCTACCGGGTTTCCGGGCAGAGCACCCAGCACCAGGGCGTACTGCCGGACATCGACTACCCGTCGATCATCGACACCAAGGAAATCGGCGAGAGCGCCCTGCCCGAGGCCATGCCGTGGGACACCATCCGCCCGGTGGTCAAGCCTGCGGCCGACCCGTTCAAGCCGTACCTGGCCCAGCTCAAGGCGCAGCATGAAGCGCGCAGCGCCAAGGATGCCGAGTTCACTTACATCCGCGACCGCCTGGCCCTGGCCCAGAAGCTGATGAGCGAGAAAACCGTCAGCCTCAACGAACAGGACCGCCGTGCCCGCCACGATGAGATCGAGGGCAAGCAACTGGCCCTGGAGAACATCCGCCGCAAGGCCAAGGGCGAAGAGCCGCTCAAGGAGCTGAAGAAGGAAGACGAGGACGCGCTGCCGGCC
>NZ_JANIAG010000227.1:0-7377 GCF_028682155.1 Pseudomonas sp. 39004 | reverse complement strand
AAAGTGAAGGAAGGTGAGCGTTCCCGTCTGCAGGCGTTCGAAGGCGTTGTTATCGCCAAGCGTAACCGTGGTCTGAACAGCGCCTTCACCGTGCGCAAGATCTCGAGCGGCGTTGGTGTTGAGCGTACCTTCCAGACCTACAGCCCGCAAATCGACAGCCTGGCCGTGAAACGTCGTGGTGACGTGCGTAAAGCCAAGCTGTACTACCTGCGCGACCTGTCCGGCAAAGCCGCTCGCATCAAGGAAAAACTGTCCTGAGTACAGTTTGCCCGGTGGCCATGGCCGCCTAGCGAGAAAAAAAGCAGCCTTCGGGCTGCTTTTTTGCGTTTTGAAACTTAAGAAAGCGATGTGACCAGACATGACTACCCGAGACCAGGAAATCCAGCGCCGCACCGAGCTGTCGGTAACCCGCGTGACCAAGGCGGTGTTTCCCAACACCACCAACCACCACAACACCCTGTTTGGCGGCACCGCGCTGGCCTGGATGGACGAAGTGTCGTTCATCGCCGCCACACGCTTCTGCCGCTTGCCATTGGTGACGGTTTCGACCGACCGCATCGACTTCAAGCACCCGATCCCGGCGGGTTCGATCGTCGAGCTGGTGGGCACGGTGATCAAGGTGGGCAACACCAGCTTGCAGGTGCAAGTGGATGTGTTCGTCGAGAACATGTACCTGGATGGCCGCGAACGGGCGATCCATGGTGTGTTCAGCTTTGTCGCCATCGACGAAGACAAGCGCCCGGTGCCGGTGTTGCCCCAGGCCTGACGCTCAACCTGGCGTGGTTGCAGCATCGGCGACCGGCAGCGGCTCGACCAGGGCGACCAAGGTCCAGCCCGACTGCGGCGTGAGTGGGTTGTCCGGGCTCGCTACATGCACCCAGCCATTGGCGTCACGGGCGAACAGCAGGTGCGCGCGTTCGCCATGCAGTGCCTGATAATTTTCCCAGTCGAAGCCCTCGGTCAGGTGGGTGCTGTACAGCTCGGCGCCGCGGTGCAAGTGATTCGCCAGTTGCTGGTAGGTCATCGCGCTTGAACCGAGCAGGTGGCCGCGGTGCTCCTCGCTGGCCCGGTGCTTGTCACTGCGCTGTTTCTCCAGGCCGCTGGCGAGTACGAACAGGCGGCTGTGGCCGAAGTCATGGCGAAAGCGGGCGCAGGCCAGGGCGTTGATCTCGCCGGCCGGCGACAGCCCCAACAGGTGGCCGAGGCCGACCAGGTCCAGGTGTGCATCGGCATGCTGCGAGGCCGGGTTGCCAAAGTAGGTCGGCAAGCCGTCCATGCGCGCGGCGCGGATGTTTTCCCAGCTCGAATCGGTCAGCAGTACACGGCAACCCAATTGTTGCAGGGCTTTGCCGAGGGTGCGCGCAGGCCCGTTGGCGCCGACGATGAGAAAGCCGCTGGGGGCAGGCTCGGCGACCTTGAGCAGGCGCGCCAGCGGCCTTGCCGTGGCGCTCTGCAGCACCACGGTGCCGATGATCACGGCGAAGGTCAGCGGCACCAGCAACAGCGCATCCTGATGGCCGGCCTCGTGCAGGCGGATCGCGAAGATCGCCGATACCGCGGCGGCGACGATGCCGCGCGGGGCGATCCAGGCCAGCAAGGCCCGCTCGCGCCAGTTCAGCGAGGAGCCCAGCGTCGACACGAAGACGTTCAGCGGCCGTGCCAGCAACTGGATCACCAGCAGCAACGCCAGCACCGCCGGGCCCAGCCCGAGCAAGGCGTGCAGGTCGAGGCGCGCGGCCAGCAGGATGAACAGGCCGGAGATCAGCAGCACGCTGAGGTTCTCCTTGAAGTGCAGGATCTGCCGCACATCCACCCCGCGCATGTTGGCCAGCCACATGCCCATCAGCGTCACCGCCAGCAGCCCTGATTCGTGCACGATCTGGTTGGCGGCGATGAAGATGCCCAGCACCGCTGCCAGCGACGCCAGGTTGTGCAGGTACTCCGGCAGCCACTGTTCGCGCATGACCTGGCCCAGCAACCAGCCGCCGGCTGCGCCCAGTGCAGTGCCGCAGAAGATCACCCCGGCAAAGGTACCCAGGCTCTGGATCAGGCCATTGCCATCGGCACTGGCAATGATGAAGCTGTACACCACCACGGCCAGCAGCGCGCCAATCGGGTCGATGACGATGCCTTCCCAGCGCAGGATATTGGCGATCGTTGCTTTTGGCCGCACTACCCGCAGCATGGGCACGATCACCGTCGGCCCGGTGACCAGGGTCAAGGTGCCGAACAGGATCGCCAGCGGCCAGTCGAAACCCAGCAGCCAGTGGGTCGCCAGCGCGATCACCAGCCAGGTCGACAGCGCGCCGACGGTGACCAGGCGGTGCACCACGCTGCCGATATCGCGCCACTGCGACACGTGCAGGGTGAGGCTGCCCTCGAACAGGATCAGCGCCACGGCCAGGGACACCAGCGGCATCAGCAACGGGCCGAACAAGGCCTGCGGGTCGAGCCAGCCGAGCAGCGGGCCGACAGTGATGCCGGTCAGCAGCAGAAAGAGGATGGCCGGCAGTTTCAGGCGCCAGGCGAGCCACTGGCAGGCCAGGGCGGCGGCGCCGATGCCACCGATGCTGAGAAGGATCTGCTGTTCGTTCATGCGGGCTCCCTATGCTGGCGCTGTTATGAAAGACTAAGCGTCATTTCGTCGTTTGCCACCGAGTTTTCATGCCCGCCCTAGACCACCCCCTGATTGACCAGTTTCTCGATGCCCTGTGGCTGGAAAAAGGCCTGTCGGACAACACCCGGGTCTCCTATCGCAGCGATCTGGCGCTGTTCAACGGTTGGCTCCAGGAACACACCGTGGCTTTGCCCGACGCCGGTCGCGAGCTGATCCTCGATCACCTGGCCTGGCGCCTTGACCAAGGCTACAAACCGCGCTCCACCGCACGCTTTCTCTCTGGCCTGCGTGGCTTCTTTCGCTACCTGCTGCGCGAAAAGCTGGTGGCGATCGACCCCACCTTGCAGGTGGAGATGCCGCAGTTGGGCCGGCCTTTGCCGAAATCCTTGTCCGAAGCCGACGTCGAAGCACTGCTGCAAGCGCCGGACCTCGGCGAAGCCATCGGCCAGCGCGACCGCGCCATGCTTGAAGTCCTGTATGCCTGCGGCCTGCGGGTTACCGAACTGGTCAGCCTGACCCTCGACCAGGTCAACCTGCGCCAAGGCGTATTGCGGGTCATGGGCAAGGGCAGCAAGGAGCGGCTGGTACCGATGGGTGAAGAGGCGGTGGTGTGGCTGGAGCGCTACCTGCGCGATGGCCGCAGCGAGCTGTTGAACGGCCGCCCCAGTGATGTGCTGTTCCCCAGCCTGCGCGGCGAGCAGATGACCCGCCAGACCTTCTGGCATCGGATCAAGCACCACGCACGGGTTGCCGGTATCGACAAGGCGTTGTCACCCCACACCTTGCGGCATGCCTTCGCGACCCATCTGCTCAACCACGGTGCCGACCTGCGCGTGGTGCAGATGCTGCTGGGCCACAGCGACCTGTCGACCACGCAGATCTACACCCACGTGGCCAAGGCCCGTTTGCAGCAGCTGCACGCCCAGCATCACCCGCGTGGATGAATGATTTTCATGTTCCGCCGGCCGGTATCCGCAGACCCCTTCAACGGTGGTGTGATGTGGTAGGCTTGAGCGGTTTGCACCAAGGGCCGCACGGTCACCGCGTTTTTTTGCAGGTGACGCCCTCCGGCCCCTGTCCGCCTTCAGGAGTTCCCATGCGTTTGACCCCGATTTTCGCCGCCGCCGCGTTGGCGCTGGCCAGTACCTTTGCCGTTGCCGCGGCAACCGACAGCAATGCCGGTGCCGAGCAGGCCATCCGCAAGTCGTTGCAGAACCTCGAACTGGAAGTGCCCGTAGAAAGCGTTGCCAGCAGCCCGCTCAACGGCCTGTATGAAGTCAAGCTGCAGGGCGGCCGTGTGCTGTACGCCAGTGCTGACGGCCAGTTCGTCATGCAGGGCTACCTGTACCAGATCCAGGACGGCAAGCCGGTCAACCTGACCGAGAAGACCGAGCGTCAAGGTGTCGCCAAGCTCATCAATGGCATTCCAGCCGCCGAGATGGTGGTTTATCCTGCCAAAGGCGAGACCAAGTCGCACATCACCGTGTTCACCGATACCACCTGCCCGTATTGCCACAAGCTGCACGCCGAAGTCCCGGAGCTGAACCGTCGCGGTATCGAAGTGCGCTATGTCGCCTTCCCGCGTCAGGGCCTCGGTTCGCCGGGTGACGAGCAGTTGCAGGCAGTCTGGTGTTCCAGCGACCGCCGCGCGGCGCTGGACAAGATGGTCGATGGCAAGGAAATCAAGGCGGCCAAGTGCGCTAACCCGGTCAGCAAGCAATTCCAGCTGGGCCAGTCGATCGGCGTCAACGGCACGCCGGCGATCGTCCTTGAAAGCGGCCAGGTGATCCCGGGCTACCAGCCGGCGCCGCAAGTGGCCAAGCTGGCCCTGGCCGGCCAGCAGCAAGCAGCCAAGTAATCTATTCAGTACGCCGTCGTCATGGGGTGACGGCATGTTTCACGGTCGGCGCAGGTGCCGGCCGTTCAATGGGGAGTTCACAGTGAAACCGGTCAAAGTAGGCATCTGTGGGTTGGGGACCGTCGGTGGCGGAACCTTCAATGTACTTCAGCGCAACGCCGAGGAGATTGCCCGCCGTGCCGGGCGCGGTATTGAAGTGGCCCAGATCGCCATGCGCTCGCCGAACCCGAACTGCCAGATTACCGGTACCCCCATTACCGCTGATGTGTTCGACGTTGCGAGCAACCCGGAGATCGACATTGTCATCGAGCTGATCGGTGGCTATACCATCGCCCGTGACCTGGTACTCAAGGCCATCGAAAACGGCAAGCACGTGGTCACCGCCAACAAGGCGCTGATCGCCGTGCACGGCAACGAAATCTTCGCCAAGGCCCGCGAGAAGGGCGTGATCGTCGCCTTCGAAGCGGCGGTTGCCGGCGGCATCCCGGTGATCAAGGCCATCCGTGAAGGCTTGTCGGCCAACCATATCAACTGGCTGGCCGGCATCATCAACGGCACTGGCAACTTTATCCTCACCGAAATGCGCGAGAAGGGCCGTACCTTCCCGGACGTACTGGCTGAAGCCCAGGCCCTGGGCTATGCCGAAGCCGACCCGACCTTCGACGTCGAAGGCATTGATGCTGCGCACAAGCTGACCATCCTGGCCTCCATTGCCTTTGGTATTCCGCTGCAGTTCGACAAGGCCTACACCGAGGGCATCACCCAGCTGACCACCGCTGACGTGAACTACGCCGAGGCCCTGGGCTATCGCATCAAGCACCTGGGTGTGGCACGCCGCACGGCCGAAGGTATCGAGCTGCGCGTGCACCCGACGCTGATCCCGAGCGACCGCCTGATCGCCAACGTCAACGGCGTGATGAACGCAGTCATGGTCAACGGCGACGCCGCTGGCTCGACCCTGTACTACGGCGCCGGTGCCGGTATGGAACCGACCGCTTCGTCGGTGGTGGCCGACCTGGTCGACGTGGTCCGCGCCATGACCTCCGACCCGGAAAACCGCGTGCCGCACCTGGCCTTCCAGCCCGATTCGCTGTCGTCGCACCCGATCCTGCCGATCGAGGCCTGCGAAAGTGCCTACTACCTGCGCATCCAGGCCAAGGATCACCCTGGTGTTCTGGCTCAGGTGGCCAGCATCCTGTCGGAGCGTGGCATCAACATCGAATCGATCATGCAGAAGGAAGCCGAAGAACAGGATGGCCTGGTGCCGATGATCCTGCTGACCCACCGCGTGGTCGAGCAAGGCATCAACGACGCCATCGTCGCTCTGGAAGCCCTGCAGGATGTGGTTGGCAAGGTCGTGCGCATCCGCGTCGAACAGCTTAATTAACGAAGAGTGCCGACGGGCCGCGCCAGCGGCCCCGGCCCCAGTCTCGAAGGTTTGCACCATGCGCTATATCAGCACCCGCGGCCAGGCACCGGCCCTGAACTTTGAAGATGTGCTGCTGGCTGGCCTTGCCAGCGACGGCGGCCTGTACGTCCCGGAAAACCTGCCACGCTTCACCCAGGAAGAGATCGCTTCCTGGGCTGGCTTGCCATACCACGAACTGGCCTTCCGCGTGATGCGCCCGTTCGTTGCCGGCAGCATCGCCGATGCCGACTTCAAGAAGATCCTCGAGGAAACCTACGGCGCGTTCGCTCACGCGGCCGTGGCGCCGCTGCGTCAGTTGAATTCGAACGAGTGGGTCATGGAGCTGTTCCACGGCCCGACCCTGGCGTTCAAGGACTTTGCCCTGCAGTTGCTCGGCCGCCTGCTCGACCACGTGCTGGTCAAGCGCGGCGAGCGCGTGGTGATCGTTGGCGCCACCAGCGGTGATACCGGTTCTGCCGCCATCGAAGGTTGCCGCCGTTGCGACAACGTCGACATCTTCATCCTGCACCCGCACCAGCGTGTGTCGGAAGTACAGCGTCGGCAGATGACCACGATCTTCGGCGACAACATCCACAACATTGCCATCGAAGGCAACTTCGACGACTGCCAGGAGATGGTCAAGGCCAGCTTCGCCGACCAGTCGTTCCTCAAGGGCACCCGCCTGGTGGCAGTCAACTCGATCAACTGGGCGCGGATCATGGCCCAGATCGTCTACTACTTCCACGCAGCCCTGCAGTTGGGCGGGCCAGCCCGCTCGGTGGCGTTCTCGGTGCCTACCGGTAATTTCGGCGACATCTTCGCCGGTTACCTGGCGCGCAACATGGGCCTGCCGATCAGCCAGCTGGTGGTGGCCACCAACCGTAACGACATCCTGCACCGCTTCATGAGCGGCAACCAGTACGTCAAGGAAACCCTGCACGCGACCTTGTCGCCGTCGATGGACATCATGGTGTCGTCCAACTTCGAGCGCCTGCTGTTCGACCTGCATGGCCGCAATGGTGCTGCCATTGCCGAGCTGATGGCGAACTTCAAGCAGGGTGGCGGCTTCAGCGTCGACGAAGACCGCTGGACCGAGGCGCGCAAGCTGTTCGACTCGCTGGCCGTCAGTGACGAGCAAACCTGCGAGACCATCGCCGAGGTGTTCGCCAGCACCGGTGAAGTGCTCGACCCGCATACCGCGATCGGCGTCAAGGCCGCCCGCGAGTGCCGCCGCAGCCTGGACACGCCAATGGTGGTGCTGGGTACTGCGCACCCGGTCAAGTTCCCGGAAGCGGTAGAGAAGGCCGGTGTGGGCAAGGCGCTGGAGTTGCCTGCGCACCTGGTCGACCTGTTCAGCCGCGAAGAGCGCTGCACGGTGCTGGCCAATGACCTGAAGGCCGTTCAGGGCTTTGTCAGCCAGCACGGTAACCGCGGCAAGCCGCTTTAACGCCAGGACCGCCACATAACCCATCGCCGGCAAGCCGGCGATGGAGA
>NZ_JANIAG010000226.1:0-7407 GCF_028682155.1 Pseudomonas sp. 39004 | reverse complement strand
CGATCTCCGCCGCTTCGTCGAAGCAGTCGCCGGTTTCGTTGCGCAAGTAGGTAAGTGCCGCCGCCTCGCTGTCGTTTACCCCATGTCGGCTGCACGGCACCCACAGCACCCCGCCGGAAAACGCCGTAGTGCCGCCGAAGCAGTCCGCCTTCTCGATCACGATCACATCCAGGCCGTGCTTTTTCGCGGTGATCGCTGTCGCCAGGCCACCGGCCCCCGCCCCCACCACCAGTACATCGCAGTTGCGCGTGTTCATGGACGTACGCCCTCGAAGCCTGGGCGTGGGATCAATGCCATGGGCATGCTCTCCAGCCCGCCATCGACAGTCAGCTCGGCGCCGTTGATGTAGTCGGCGCGCGGGCTGGCGAGAAACAGGACTGCTTCAGCGATGTCCTGCGGCTCGCCGATCCGCTGGTTGGCGGTCATGGCGCTGCGCTGGCGCTCGATGTGCGGGTCGGCGTAAAACGCGGCCGACAACGGCGTGCGGATCAACCCGGGGCACACCGCATTGCTACGCACCCCGCGCGGGCCCCACTCCACGGCTATTTGCCGCGACAACAGGCTGACACCGGCCTTGGCCGCGCTGTAGGCACCGCTATTGGGTTGTGGGTAATGAGCGGCGATGGACGCAATATGCACGATGCGCCCCTGGCCACGGGCAAGCATCGAACGGCCGAAGGCCTGGGAACACAGCAGGTAGCCGCTGAGGTTGACCGCCAGTACCTGGTTCCATTGCTCCAGGCTCAGCGTTTCAAGGGCACCGGGGCGCAACACGCTGGCGTTGTTGACCAGTACATCGCAGCGACCGTGCAGCGCCTGCACCTGTGCCGCCGCCTGGCTGACGCTGTCGGGGTCGGCGATGTCGCAGCCCAGCGCGCTGACCTCGCCGACGCTGTGCTCGCCCAGGGTCGCTGCCAGCTCGCGGCATTTATCCAGGTCGCGATCCAGCAACACCACATGGGCATGCTGCCCCACCAACGCGGCAGCCAGGGCCGCGCCAATGCCGCCGGCCGCGCCGGTTACCACGCAAACGGCAGAGTCCAGGCCCAGCCAGTGATCAGTCGTCATCTTGTTGTTATGCATGCTGCTCTCCAGAGTGTCGCTTCATCTGGCAAACAGCCTAGGGCCGGCACGTGCCCGGGCAGAATGGACAAAACCTGCAACCCACCCCACATTCCCGACAATTTCGTCCACTGGCCCTTAATCCGGCAAGCCGCTGTGGCACAGTAGCCGGGTATCGATCACAACAATAACTACAAGACCATGAACAAGATCCCCAACTACGCCCTATACGGCGAAACCGCGCAGCCGGTGTGGCACGAGTCCCTGCATGTGGAGTCAATCTCGCAACGCTCCGGCGCCCACAACTGGGAGATTGCCGCGCACCGTCATGAAGGCCTGCTGCAGCTGCTGTACCTGCAAAGCGGGGCCGGTGAAGTGCTGTTCGACAGTGACCACGTGCAGGCCCGGGCGCCCTGCGTGGTGTACGTGCCGGCGCAGGTGGTGCATGGTTTTCATTGGGCCGGCGCGGTCGAGGGCCAGGTGATCACGGCGGCGCAGCATCCGCTGGAAAGTATCGCCCAGGTACTGGCACCGAACCTGCTGGCACAGGTGCGCAAACCCCAGGTGATCGCCCTGCCGCAGTGGGACGCCGAAGAAGACCCGCTGCTACCGCTGTGCCGCGCACTGCGTGAGGAATACCACAACCGCGCCCGCGAGCATGTGGCGTGCAGCATGTCGCTGCTGCTGACGCTGGTGATCCAGGTGTTGCGCCACGAGCCGCAGGCCCGCGCCGGCGAGCAGCGCCTACCGTCGAGGCGCAGCCAGCAACTGACCAGGTTCCGTGAGCTGGTGGACATGCACTACCGCGCGCATTGGTCGCTCGGTGATTACGCCGGTGAGCTCGGGCTGACCTTGGCCACGCTGGGGCGGTTGTGCCAGGAGCATCTGGGCATGACGCCGATGAATGTCATCAATGCCCGCCTGGTGCTTGAGGCCAAACGGGCGCTGGGGCATTCGAGCCTCAGTGTGAAAGAAATTGCCCATGAGCTGGGGTTTGTCGATGTCGGCTACTTCAGCCGGTTTTTCCGCAAGCATTCAGGGGTGAGCCCGAGTGGGTTTCGTGAGGCCGCAGGGCGAAAGGGCCCGTAATTTCGCACAGCACCCTCAAGCCTCCAGTGCGTGCTGCACCTGGCCCACTGTCGCCGCCAAGCGCTGCAGATGCAGGCTCAACACCCGCTCTACCGGCGCCTGGTCCTCCGGCCAGTGCAAGGCAATGCTACCCGCCAGCCGCCCTTCAACCCGCACCGGCAACGCGATCGCCCGGATCAGAAACGGCAACCGCACCGGGTACTCCCAGTGCCCCTCGGTGCGCTGACCAAAGCCCTTGTGCGCATCGTCCTCGATATCGCGCAACAGCGTTTCATCACCCAACTGCTGGTGGCTGGCCAGGCGCTGCACTTCGTCGCTGTGCATTTCCCCCAGGCATGCCCGCCCCATTGCCGAGTGAAACAGGCTGGCATGGTGCCCGACGATCTGGCAGTTGTTCGGGTAGCGCTTGCGCAGCACCAGGGGGATGGCGCTTTCCATCACTTCAAGGCGCTCACCATCGAAGCACGACAGGTCCGCCACCAGCCCGGTGCACTCGCTCAGTTCCAGCAACCAGGGCGCTGCGTGTTCGACCAGGCGCCGCTTGAAACGCAACTGGCGGTCACCGAACAGGCGCCGGGCGCACAGGCGATAACGCCGATCACTCAAGCCCCGGTAGACCCAGCCCTGCTCCTGCAAGGTGGCCAGCATTCGCGACACCGTAGCCTTGGGCAGGGTCGTCAGGTAATGCAGCTCCTCCAGCCCTAACGCCTGGTGTTCGCCGAGCAAATCGACGATGGCCAGCGCCCGCTCCACCGAGCGCACGCCGCCGCTGTCTGTCGTGGTGCCCATGTGTCTGACCTCCCTGTCTCTGCGTGGATGGTCATGATGCCCAGCAAAAAACGCGCCTGCCCAGGGTGCTCAACGTGATTGCAGGCAATTAGGCGGCTGCCGCTCGACCCAACGGGTCAGTTGTTCATGGGCATACGCCAGCTGCAGCACGGCATGGTCGGCCTGGGCGGGGCCTATGATCTGCAGCCCCATCGGCAGCCCCGCGGCATTGAAGCCAACCGGTACGCTCATGCTCGGCAAGCCGGCCAACGTCGGCCCGATGACTACCTCCATCCAGCGGTGGTAGGTGTCCATCGCCTGCCCGCCGACCACCTTCGGCCACGCTCGGGCTGCGTCGAAAGGGAACACCTGGGCAGCAGGCAACAGCAGAAAATCGTAACGTTCGAACAAGGTGTTCAACGCCTGGTACCAGGCGCTGCGGTCCAGTGAGGCCTGGTAAACGTCCGCCGCCGTCAGGCGCAGGCCCCCTTCGACCTCCCAGCGCGCCTCGGGCTTGAGCAGTGCGCGCTTCGCGGGGTCGGCATAGGCTGCACCCAGGCTTCCATGCACCAGGAAGTGGCGGTGGGTCAGCCAGCATTGCCACAGGCGCGCCATATCGAAACCTGGCTGGCAGGCCTCGACTTCGCAACCCAGCGCGGCGAAGTCCGCCAAGGCCGCTTCGCACAGGCCCATTACCCCGTCATCCATCGGCAGGTAACCGTCATGGCTGCCCAGCCAGCCGACCCGCACGCCCTTGAAATCACGCGACAGCCCATGGGCGAAGTCGCGCGGGCCGTCGCGCAGTGACAATGGCACCCGCGCGTCATGGCCGGCCTGAACCGAGAGTAGCCGCGCCACATCTGTCACCGTGCGCCCCATCGGGCCCTCGGTGGCCAGCTGCTGCATGAACAGCTCCGGTGTCGGCCCATATGGCACCCGCCCTTGCGAAGGGCGCAGGCCAAACACATTGTTGAACGCCGCCGGGTTGCGTAGCGAGCCCATCATGTCGCTGCCATCGGCCACCGGCAGCAAGCGCAGGGCCAGGGCCGCGGCTGCCCCGCCACTGCTGCCACCGGCCACGCGGCTCGGGTCGTAGGCGTTGAGGGTGGTGCCGAACAGCGTGTTGTAGCTTTGCGAGCCGAGGCCGAACTCCGGCACATTGCTCTTGCCGATGATGATCGCCCCGCTGGCGCGCACCCGCGCCACGCTGAGCGCATCCTGCTCGGGCACATGCTCGGCGAACAGCGGCGAGCCCAGCGTGGTACGCAGCCCCGCCGTGGCCGCCAGGTCCTTGACCGCCTGCGGCATGCCATGCATCCAGCCTCGCGACTGCCCGCCCGCCAGCTCGCGATCACGCGCGTCGGCCTCGGCCAACAGCACCGCGCCCTCGCGCAGCGACACCAGCGCATTGACCTGCGGGTTGAAGCGTTCGATATGGCCCAGGTAGGCCTGCATCACTTCACGGCACGACACTTGGCGGGCATGAATCGCCTGGGACAGCGCCTCGGCATCCAGGGCAACGATCGGGTCGATGGCTAACAGGCTCACGGTTTCACTCCAAAGTTGAAGGCAACAGCCTTGCCAGCACGCGGGGCCTCTTTCAGGCAATAGGTACCCAGCAGCGTCAGCAGGCACGCGAATAGCACGTAGAACGACGGCGCCACCGGCGTGCCGAGCACCTTGCTCAGCCAGGTGACGATCAGCGGGGCGAAGCCGCCGAACACCATTACCGCAACGTTGTAGGCCACCGACACCCCGGTGGAGCGCACCTCGATCGGGAACTGCTCGGCCAGGGCGGTCGGCGCCGGGCCGAAGAAGCCGCCGATGGCAGTGCACAGCAGCAGTTGCATCACCAGCAGACGCTCGATCGATGGCGCCGCCGCTACCCAGACATACAACGGGTAGACCATCACGAAGAACGCCAAGGTAAAGGCCATCAGCACCGGCCGCCGGCCCAGGCGGTCCGATAACGCACCCGCCAGGGGGATCACCACGGTCATCAGGCCCACGGCCAGCATCTGCACCAGCAACACCTGGTCCAGCGGCAGGCCCAGGTTCTTGTGGGCGAAGGTTGGCATGTTCACCAGCACTACATAGAACGACACCGTCGCCCCACAGGCCAAGCCCATCGACACCAACAGGCTGCGGCGGTGCTCACGCAGTACCTGCCACAAACTCGGCGCCTGGCCCTTGGCCTGCTTGCGGGCTTCGAGGAACTCCTCGGGCTCTTCCATGTGCTTGCGAATCCACAGCCCCACCGGGCCGATCAGCAAGCCGATCACGAACGGGATCCGCCAGCCCCAGCTGTCCAAGGCCTCGGGCGTGCACAAGTGGGTGACCAGCGCCACCATCGCCGCCCCGCTGAACACCGCCAGGCACTGCCCCACCAGTTGCCACGAGCCATACAGCCCCTTGCGGTGGGCCGGTGCGCTTTCCACCAGAAACGCCGTGGCACTGGCGTATTCACCGCCCGTGGCAAAGCCCTGCAGCATGCGCGCCACCACGATGAGCAGCGGCGCGCCCATGCCGATGGCCAGGTAGCTGGGGGCAAAGGCGATCATCGCGATGGACACCGTCATCAGGCGGATGATCAGTTGCATCGCCGCCTTGCGCCCCTTGCGGTCGGAGTACATGCCCAGCAGCACCCCGCCCACCGGGCGCATGAAAAAGCCCACGCCGAAGGTGGCCAGGGCCATCAGTAGCGAGGCGTACTCGTCGTCGGAGGGGAAGAACTGGCGGGCGATGATGCTGGCCAGAAAGCCGTACACGATAAAGTCATACCACTCCAGGGCATTGCCGATGACCGCCGCGACCACTTGCCGGGTACGCGACGCGCCTGTATTGGAAGTCTGCATGCGGTGCACTCCATCAATCTGTTGGCCAGAAACGCTTCAAGTGATCGCCCAGGCACGCTCGCGCCCGGGTTCCAGCGGCAGTCGTCAATGCAGGGTTCAGGCCGGCTCGAGCCAGCGCTCGGTCAGCGCGCCCCAGTAAGCGGCGCCGGTCAGCAGGATGTCGTCGTTGAAGTCATAGGCCGGGTTGTGCACCATCGGCCGCTTCACACCATTGCCGATGAACAGGTAGGCGCCGGGGCAGCGCTGCAGCATCCAGGCAAAGTCCTCGCTGCCCATCAGCTTGCGGGTATTGCCATCCACCGCGTCGGCGCCGAGCAGTTCGACACCGACCTGGTGGGCAAAGGCGTTTTCAGCGGCGTGGTTGACCAGCACCGGGTAAGCGGGTCGATGCTCGATGCTGGCGGTGCAGCCATAGCTCTGCGCCTGGCTGACGATGATCGCCTGCACCCGCTCCAGGGTCTGTGCGCGCACCTCGGCATTCAGGGCGCGCAAGCTCAGACGCAGCAGGGCCTGCTGCGGGATCACGTTGGCTGCCTCACCCGCCTGCAACGCACCGACGGTCACTACTGCCGCTTCCTGCGCATCGATGTTGCGCGCCACCACGGTCTGCAACGCCATCACCACACTGGCCGCTGCCACCAGCGGGTCGACCGTCAGGTGCGGCATGGAACCATGCCCACCGACCCCCTCGATGGTCACCGTGAGCAAGTCCTGCGAGGCCATCATCGGCCCCTCACGGAAGCCCAGGTGCCCCGCTGGCAGCCCGGGCATGTTGTGCATGCCGAACAAGGCATCGCAGGGGAAGCGCTCCAGCAGGCCGTCGGCGAGCATCGCCTCGGCGCCACCTTGGCCCTCTTCAGCCGGCTGGAAGATCAGCGTCAGCGTGCCATCGAACTGGCGGGTAGCAGCCAGGTAACGGGCGGCACCCAGCAACATGGTGGTATGCCCGTCATGGCCGCAAGCGTGCATGCAGCCCTGGTGGCGGCTGCTGTAGGCAGCGCCGGTGGCCTCGTGAATGGGCAGCGCGTCCATGTCGGCACGCAGGCCGAGCTTGCGTGGGCTGCTGCCGTTGCGCAGCACGCCGACCACGCCGGTCTTGCCGATGCCTGTGTGCACTTCGTAGCCCCAGTCTTTGAGCAATTGCGCGACCAGGGCCGAGGTGCGGCTTTCTTCGAAACCGAGTTCGGGGTGAGCGTGGATATCGTGGCGGATGGCGTGCAGGTCGCTGGCCACCTCGTTGAGCCAGGCCAGGATGTGCTGATGTTGCGGCATGTGGAATCTCCTCGCGCGGGTGGGTCCCGTTCTTGTTGTTCGCTTTGAGATCACGACGGGGAAGGCAGGTCGTGGTTACGGACAGATAAGCGCGACGGGGGCCGGAGCACAATTGAATGTGGTTCCACGGGGTGGAACATGGCAGCGAAGGGGGATTGCGGGCGGGCCGCTGGGCATGCCTTGGGAGGTTCAGCGCCTGCGAGATCGAGCGCCGCCCGCGCGGCGCATCGCGAGCTAAGCTCGCTCCTACATTTGTTTCGGACCGATGAGGTCTGTGGCATTTGCGCGCGACCGCCCTGTTTGTACGACGCGATATTGAGGCAGGCGCCAAGGGGCCGCGCGCCAATGCCCCAGGAATAAC
>NZ_JANIAG010000225.1:0-7371 GCF_028682155.1 Pseudomonas sp. 39004 | reverse complement strand
CAGCCCTTTCGCGACGCAAGGCCGCTCCTACAGAACGGTTGAAACAGGTATCCCGATGTCGCCCTCGACGAAGCACCCGCAGGCGCTCGCCGCTCTACTGGACAGCACAACAATGATGACGCGGCCCGACCGTGTCACGTTCATTCAGGCTGCCAATGGAAACCGGAGAGCATCCGCATGTCCACACCTCATGAGGTATCCCCCGCCACCCTGCGCCGGGTGATCGCCGCCTCGGCCATCGGCAACTTCGTCGAGTGGTTCGACTTCGCCGTCTATGGCTTTCTCGCAACCCTTATCGCCAGCCAGTTCTTCGCCAGTGAAGATGCCAGCGTGGCCTTGCTCAAGACCTTCGCCGTGTTTGCCGTGGCGTTTGCCCTGCGCCCGCTGGGCGGGGTCGTGTTCGGCGCGCTGGGCGACCGCCTTGGGCGCAAGCGCATTCTGTCGCTGACCATCTTGTTGATGGCCGGCTCCACCACCTTGATCGGTTTGCTGCCGACCTATGCCAGCATTGGCCTGGCGGCCCCCGTCCTGCTAACCCTGGCCCGTTGCCTGCAAGGCTTCTCGGCAGGCGGCGAGTACGCCGGTGCCTGCGCCTACCTGATGGAACATGCGCCCAACGACAAGCGCGCGTTCTACGGCAGCTTCGTGCCGGTCTCGACCTTTTCCGCCTTTGCCTGCGCGGCGGTGATCGCCTATGGCCTGGAAGCCAGCCTGACGGCCGAGGCCATGAGCAGCTGGGGCTGGCGCGTGCCATTCCTGATCGCCGCCCCGCTGGGGTTGGTGGGCCTGTACCTGCGCTGGCGCATGGAGGAAACCCCGGCGTTCCGCGAAGCCGTGGCACAGGGCAAAGAACATGAGCATTCACCGCTCAAGGAGACCCTGCGCAACCATGGCCGGGCCATCCGCAACCTGGGGGCGTTCATCTCGCTGACGGCGCTGTCGTTCTATATGTTCACCACCTACTTTGCCACCTACCTGCAGCTGGTCGGCAACCTGACCCGCGCCCAGTCGCTGCTGGTAACCACCGTGGCCTTGCTGTTCGCCGCCGTCGGCTGCCCGCTGGCTGGGGCGTTTTCCGACCGGGTGGGGCGGCGCAAGACCATTGGCTTTACCTGCCTGTGGGTGATGATCTGCGTGTTCCCTGCGTATTGGCTGGCCAGTTCCGGTTCGCTGTTCGGGGCGCTGCTGGGGGTGATTCTGCTGGCGGTGGGTGCGCTGTGCAGTGGCGTGGTGACCGCGGCATTACTGTCGGAAAGCTTCCCGACGCGGACCCGGTACACCGCCTCGGCGATCACCTACAACGTCGCGTATACGCTGTTTGGCGGCACTGCGCCATTGGTCGCTACTTGGTTGATCGGGCAGACCGGCAGCAGCCTGGCACCGGCATTCTACCTGGTGGTGATTGCACTGGTGGCGCTGGTGGGCGGGTTGGCGCTGCCGGAGACGTCGCGGATTTCACTGCATGATGAGGCAGGCGTCGACGGCGTGCAGGGTGCAGCGCGTAGTCACGTTTGAGCTTGTGGGGCCGCCTCGCGGCCCCGGCATTCTCAGCCTTCTTGCTCCTCATCGCGCCGATACGCCCACTGGTATAACGCCGGTAGCACCAGCAACGTCAATGCCGTCGACGACAGGATCCCGCCAATCACCACGGTCGCCAGCGGCCGCTGCACTTCTGCCCCGGTCCCGGTCGCCAACGCCATCGGAATGAACCCCAGCGATGCCACCAGCGCGGTCATCAGCACCGGCCGCAAGCGCGTCAGCGCGCCCTCTTCGACCGCCGTGCGCAAGGTGCGCCCTTCCTCGCGCAGGCTGCGGATAAAGGCGATCATCACCAGGCCATTGAGCACCGCCACCCCCGACAGGGCGATAAAGCCCACCCCGGCCGAAATGGACATCGGGATATCCCGCAGCCACAACGCCAGTACCCCCCCGGTCAAAGCAAACGGGATACCAGTGAACACCAGCAAGCCATCCTTGAGGTTGTTGAACATCATCAGCAGCAGCGCCAGCACCAGCAGCAAAGCCACCGGCACCACTACCTGCAGGCGCTCGGCCGCCGACTGCAACTGCTCGAACTGGCCACCCCAGCGCGTCCAGTAACCGGGCGGGATCTGCACCTGCTCGATCAGGGCCTGTTCGGCCTGGCGCACAAACGATCCAAGGTCGCGCCCGCGCACGTTGGCACTGACCACCACCACGCGCTTGCCATCCTCACGGCTGACCTGGTTCGGCCCCAGCTGCAGGTTCAGTGACGCCACCTGCGACAGCGGGATGAAGCCGATCTGGGCAGCACCGGCTGCGCTGCTGGCCGGTACCGGAATCAACAGGCCGGAAAGCCCGTCGACATCGGTGCGCAAGGCCTCGGACAGCCGCACCACCATGTCGAAACGCCGGTCGCCCTCATACAACGTGCCGGCCGTGCGCCCGCCCACGGCAATGGCGATGGCGTCCTGCACGTCGCCCACGTTCAGGCCATACCGGGCAGCCTTGTCGCGGTCGATGTCAATGGTCAGCACCGGCAAGCCCGTGGTCTGCTCGACCTTCACCTCAGAAGCACCTGGTACGTTCTGCAGGCTGCTGGCGACCTCTGCGGCGGTACGGTTGAGCACGTCCATGTCATCGCCGAAAATCTTCACCGCCACATCACTGCGCACGCCCGAAATCAGTTCGTTGAAGCGCAACTGGATCGGTTGCGACAGCTCGTAGTTGCTGCCCGGCACACTGGCGGCGGCGCGCTGCACCTCGGCAATCAATGCTTCACGCGATTTACCCGGGTCTGCCCATTGCGCATGCGGGCGCAACATGACGTAGGCATCGGAGATGTTCGGCGGCATCGGGTCGGAGGCGATTTCGGCGGTACCGGTACGGGCAAACACGCGCTCCACCTCCGGGACCTGGGCAATGATCGCCCGTTCCAGGCGCTGCTGCATGTCCACCGACTGCGTCAGGCTGGTGCCTGGCACACGCAGGGCTTGCAGGGCGAAGTCGCCCTCGCTGAGGCTGGGGATGAACTCGCTGCCCATGCGGCTGGCCATCACCCCGGACAACAGCACCAGCACCGCCGCCGCACTGAACGCCAGCTTGCGGCGGCCCAGCACCCAGCCAAGCACCGGAGCATAGCGCTGGCGCGCAGAGCGCATGACCAGGCCTTCTTCTTCCTTGACCTTGCCGGTCACGAACAGCGCAATTGCTGCGGGCACGAAGGTCACCGAAAGGATCATCGCGCCCAGCAGGGCAATGACCACGGTGAAGGCCATGGGGTGGAACATCTTGCCTTCGACCCCGGTCAGGGCAAAGATCGGCAGGTACACCACCATGATGATCAACTGCCCGTAGATCAGCGGGCGGCGTGCTTCACGGGCGGCGGCGAACACCTCGTGGAAGCGCTCGGCCCGGGTCAGCATGCGGCCATGGCGTTGCTGCGCGTGGGCCAGGCGGCGAATGGCGTTTTCGACGATCACTACCGCGCCATCGACGATGATGCCGAAGTCCAGCGCGCCAAGGCTCATGAGGTTGGCGCTGACCTTGTTGCTGAACATGCCGGTGAAGGTGAACAGCATCGACAACGGGATGACCATGGCGGTAATCAGCGCGGCGCGGATGTTGCCCAGGAACAGAAACAGCACGGCGATGACCAGGATCGCGCCTTCGATGAGGTTTTTCTTCACCGTGGCGATGGCTTTTTCGACCAGGTTGGTACGGTCATACACGGTGACCGCGACTACCCCCTTGGGCAGGTTGCGGTTGATATCGACCAATTTGGCCGCCACCGCCTGGGAGACCGTGCGGCTGTTCTCGCCGATCAGCATGAACACCGTGCCCAGTACCACCTCCCGGCCATTTTCGGTCGCGGCCCCGGAGCGCAGCTCTTGGCCCAGCCCAACCTGCGCGACATGGCTGACGCGTATGGGGGTGCCATCGACGCTGGAAATGACGATGTTGGCGATGTCCTCGGCGGAGTCCACCTGGCCCGGTGCGCGAATCAGCAACTGCTCGCCATTGCGCTCGATATACCCAGCACCGACGTTGGCGTTGTTGCGCTCCAGCGCCGCGATCAGGTCATTGAGGGTGAGTTTGTAGGCGGCCAGGCGCTTGGGCTCGGGCGCGATCAGGTACTGCTTGGCATGGCCACCGATGCTGTTGACCTCGGCCACCCCGGGCACGTTGCGCAACTGCGGCTTGATGATCCAGTCCTGGATGACGCGCAGATCGGTCTGGGTGTAGGGCGTACCGTCGTCCTTGAGCGCGCCCTCCTCGGCCTCCACGGTCCACAGGAAGATCTCCCCCAGCCCGGTGGAAATCGGCCCCATGCCCGCCTCGATGCCCTCGGGCAACTGCTCCCGCGCCACTTGCAGGCGCTCATTGACCAGTTGCCGGGCGAAGAACAGGTCGGTGCCGTCAGCGAAGATCACCGTGACCTGGGACAATCCCGAACGTGACAACGAACGGGTCTGCTTCAGGCCAGGCAGGCCGGCCATGGCCGTCTCGATGGCGAAGGTGATGCGCTGCTCGGTCTCAAGCGGTGAGTAGCCGGGCGCGGCGGTATTGATCTGCACCTGGACGTTGGTGATGTCCGGGACTGCATCGATCGGCAGTTGCTGGTAGCTGTGGATGCCCACTGCGGCCATCAACAGCACGGCAAGCATCACCACCAGGCGCTGCTCGATGGCGAATTGGATCAGGCGTTCGAACATGGATGCGTTCCCGGTTTCAATGGCTGTGCTCGGCAGAACCTTTGCCAAGCTCCGACTTGAGGACGAAGCTGCCGGCGGTGGCAACCTGGGTGCCTGCCGCCAGCCCGGCGGTGACTTCCACCTGGCCTGCGTCGCGGCGGCCGGTCTGCACCGGGCGCGCTTCGAAGCCTTGCTCGGTGCGGACAAACACCACGGTCTGCGCCTCCCATGTCTGCAGAGCGCTTTGCGGCACCACCACCGCGGCGGCGGCGCGCTCGACGCTGACCGCGATGTTCACGAACAGCCCAGGGCGCCAGGCGCCATTGGGGTTGGCCAGGGTGGCACGCACGGTGGCGGCGCGGTTCTGCTCACCGAGCAGGCTGCCGACATAGTTGACCTTGCCCTCGACCTCGGCCCCCAGGTCCGGTGCACTGACCGTGACGCTGCGGCCGGTGACCACTCTGTTCAAATCGCGCGGGGCCACGGCGAACGTCGCCCAGACACGGCTGAGGTCGGACAAGGTGAACGCATTGCTGGTCTCGTCGACCACCTCGCCCACGGTCAGGTGCTTTTCCACCACCACCGCATCGAAGGGGGCACGCAATTCATAGCGGTTACCGGCGCCGGCCGGGCCGACTGCCGCGACCTTCTGCCGGGCGTTTGCCAAGGCGATTTCCGCCTCTTGCAACGCCTGGCGAGCCTGCAAGTAATCCTGTTCGGCACTGATGCGTTCCTGCCACAGCTGTTGTTCACGCTGGAAGGTCAGGCGCGCCAGCTCCAGGCGGCGCTGCGCGGCCTGTTGTTCGCTGCGCAGGTCGGAAATCTGCTGGCTGGCGATCACCGCCAGCACCTGGCCGCGCTTCACCGCCTGGCCAAGGTCGGCCTGCACCGACTCCACCACGCCAGGCACACGGGGCACGACGTGGGCGGTGCGGTCTTCATCGAAGCGAATTTCACCCGGGAAGTTGATGGCGGTGCCCAGCTCACGAGGGCCGGCCGCCGCCAACTGCACGCCGGCTGCCTTGATCTGGGCGTCGGACAGGTGCAGTTGGCCCGCCTCGTCTTCGTGATCTTCGCCGGCCTGTTCATCAGCGTGGCCGTGGCTGTCTTCGCCATGCCCGTCGTGTTGGGCTTCGCCGCTGCTGGCCTGGCCGAGGTTGCCGGTCCAGGCCAGGCCACCGAGACCAAGCACGGCCAAGGCGACAGCCAGCATGGCAATCTTGCGTGGGTTATCCATTGTTGCTCCTGCTGTTGGATTTTTTGCGAATCACAAATTGCCTTCGAGGTCGCCATAGACCCGCTCGAGCTGGGCCCGCGCATCGGTCGCCGCGGCCAATGCATCCAGGTACAACCCGCGCGCCTCGATCAACGTGCGCTGGGCATCGAGCACATCGAGGAAGGCGAACTTGCCCATCTCGAAGCCGCGGGTGGCGGTGTCCACCGCCTGCTGCGCCGAGGGCAGGATGGTGCGGTCGTAGGCCTGCACCTCCTGCATGGCCGTGGCCCACTGGCTGAGGGCGCTGCGGGTTTCACTGCGCAAGCGCAGCTCGACGGCGTTGCGCAGGTCACGTGCCTGGTCGGCCCGGCGCGCAGCCACCAGCACGTTGCCCTGGTTGCGGTCGAATAACGGCAGCGGCATGGACAGCCCGACCACATTGACCCGCTCGCGGTCCTCGCGGCTGTACTGGCTGCCAAGACTGACGGTGAGGTTGGGGATGCGTTGGGCCTTTTCCGAACCCAGCGACGCTTCGCCGCGTTCGACCTGCGCCGCTGCCAGGCGCCACTCGGCGGTTTGCTCGACCTTGTCGAGCAGGGCCTCGGCCGTGGGCGCGGCACCCGGCGACAGGTTGGCTGCCTGCAGGTGGTCGAAGGTCGCCAGCGGGCTACCAGTCAGCCGCGCCAAGGCCTGGTAGGCGACGCTGCGCTGCGAGGCGGCGCGGCGTACCTCAGATTGTGCCTGGGCCAGCTGCACCTGGGCGCGCGTGGCCTCCACCGGCGAAGCCTGGCCGGCCGTAACACGCCCTTGCACCACACGCAGGCCACGCTCGGTCAGCGCCTGCGACTGCTGCGCGAGTTCCAGCGCCGTTTGCGCACGCAGCGCCGTGTGAAAGGCCTGTACCACATCGGCGCGCAAGCCATTGCGCTGTCGCTCCAGCTCAAGCTGGGCGATGGCCTGGCCGGTGGTGGCCACGGCGACGCGCGCCCCGCGCTTGCCACCCAGTTCAAATGGCTGGCTCAGGGTGATGGTGGTAGTGCGGGTATCGCGGCGAGTGTCCTCGGCCTCCCAGGACAGCTCCGGGTTGGGCAGCAAATCCGCCTGGCGCCGCTCGCCTTCGGCGACACCCACTTCACGGCCGGCGGCGGCGAGTTCCGGGTTTTGCGCAAAAGCGGCGGCCAGCGCTTCAGGCAGGCTCAGGCCGGCACTGGCCTGGGCAGTGCCGATGGCCGCCAATAGCAGGCTGAGCAAGGCGATCTTGCGGGGGATGGCATGGGTGCGGGGCACGAAACAGGTCCTCGTCGGCGAGCGTTGGCGAGGGACTGTAGGGTGGCGTGCTTATCGGGGTGGTGGCGGCAACATTACAATTCTGTCATCCGGAGAATGCCGGCCATGGCGCAAAACGTCCGGTTATCGCCCACTATCCGGCTGCAGCGGCTCCATGCAATTGACGAAACTAACCAGGTGGTACAAATATAAGCA
>NZ_JANIAG010000224.1:0-7414 GCF_028682155.1 Pseudomonas sp. 39004 | reverse complement strand
GGGACTGTGCCCGGGTTCCTGTTGTCATCAATGTCAGATCACGCAGGCTGCGCCATATCCAGCACCACCCGCCCCCCGCAAGGGCATTCATCCATATACCGATGCGCCTCGACCACCTGATCGAACGGATACACCTTGATGATCTGCGGCGTCAGCAGCTGGTCGGCGGTGAACTGGTTGATATCGCGCAAGGCACGCTGCAGCGCGACCTGGTCCTGGCTGATGCCCAGTTCCGGTTTGCCGGTAAAGTTACCGATGCAGTGCACATAGAACTGGATGTTCTTCTGGAACGCCGCACAAGCCGGGAATGGCGTCTGGTTGCCACCTTGCAGGCCATACAGCACCAGGCTGCCTCGGGGTGCCAGGACATCGCCGAGCAGCGACATCTGCGGCCCACCCATGCCATCGAGGACCATGTCCACGCCGCGACCGTCGGTGTACTTGCCGATCTGCAGCAGCAGGTCCTGCTCCTCGGTGACGATCACTTTGTCCGCCCCCAGCCCCAGCAAGTACTCGCGTTGCTCGGGCGCCTTGGTGGCGGCTAACACTTTCAGTCCCAGGGCCTTGCCCAGTTGCACGAACGCAGGCCCTGCGCAGTGGCTGGCATCGGTGACCAGCGCCGTCTGCCCGGCCTTGGCGCGGGCCAGGTCGACATAGGCGAAATAGGCGATCAGCAGCGGCGTGTAGTGCACGCTGGCTTCGATCGGCGTGAGGATATCCGGATACCGGGTGATTGCCGTGCGTGGCAGCACGATCACGTCGCCGTATACCGGGTGATCATTGGCGCTGGTGGCCGGGAAGCTGGCGACCCGGTCGCCCACCGCAATGTCCTCGACCGCTTCGCCGACAGCCGTCACCACCCCGGCCATTTCATGACCGATCCCCGCCGGCAGGCGGGCCTGGGAGGGAGCCAGGTTCTGACGCCAGAGCACGTCATACCAGCTGACGCCGATTGCCTCGACGCGGATCTGCACCTCGTCGGCGGCGGGCGACGGTTCGGCCTGCTCCTCGCAACGGAGCACATCGGCAGCGCCGAACTTGTGGAATCGGATCATGCGGGACATCGCATACCTCGCCTTGTGAACCTCTAATACCACGGACTTTATCCGGGCTTTGGCCGTTAGACCATCAGTGGTCATTAATAGTCGACATGCTTGTCATCGATTGGGCACCTGACATTCCTATGAATTGGCACCCGGAAATCGGTGCAGGGTAACAGCCTTTGGCCTTAAGATTCACCCCTGCCCCACTTTAGACGAAGCGCACCGATGAATCGAAACGACCTGCGTCGTGTAGACCTCAACCTGCTGATCGTGTTCGAAACGCTGATGCATGAGCGCAGCGTGACGCGTGCCGCCGAAAAACTGTTTCTTGGCCAGCCGGCCATCAGCGCGGCCCTGTCGCGCCTGCGCAACCTGTTCGACGACCCGTTGTTCGTGCGCACCGGCCGCAGCATGGAGCCTTCGGCGCGAGCGCATGAGATCTTCGCCCTGCTCTCTCCGGCGCTGGACTCTATCTCCACTGCCGTCAGCCGCGCCGCCGAGTTTAACCCGGCCACCAGCAATGCGGTGTTCCGCATCGGCCTGTCGGACGACGCCGAATTCGCCCTGCTGCCGCAACTGCTCAAGCGTATCCGCGCCGAAGCGCCGGGTATCGTGTTGGTGGTGCGCCGGGTCAATTACCTGCTGATGCCTACCTTGCTGGCCTCGGGCGAAATCTCGGTGGGGGTCAGCTACACCAGCGAGCTGCCCGCCAACGCCAAGCGCAAGGTGCTGCGCCGCAGCAAGCCGAAACTGCTGCGTGCCGACAGCGTGCCTGGCAGCATCACCCTGGATGACTTCTGCGCCCGGCCGCATGCGTTGGTGTCGTTCGCCGGCGACCTGTCCGGGTTCATCGATGAAGCGCTCGAAGAAATTGACCGCAAGCGCCACGTGGTGCTTGCGGTGCCGCAGTTCAACGGGCTGGGGAGTTTGCTGGCGGGGACCGATATCGTTGCCACGGTACCGGACTACACGGCGGATGCACTGACGGCTGCGGGGGGCTTGCGGGCGGAAGATCTGCCGATTGAAGTGCGCAGTTTCGAGCTGCACATGGCTTGGCGAGGGGCGCAGGATAACGACCCGGCGGAGCGGTGGTTGCGGTCGCGGATACAGATGTTCTTTGGCGACCCTGACAGTCTTTAGGGGCTTCGTCCTCGACCGACTGAAGTCGGCCGATTGCTGCCTTTGGCCATCGGCAGAAATCGGCCAAATGCAGGCGTTTGAGAACGCCCGAGGCGATTCTAAATCCTCGGTCAGTGAGTGCTTGCTCGCCGTTTCAGCTCTTCCAACCTCCCCGACAACGCGTTCCTATACTTCCCGGCCTGGCACGACTCAAGCGCTGCCTCCGTTTGCGCGATCGCAGCGTCTGTCGCACCCAACGCTTCGTGACATTTACTGAGCAACTCATAATAACTAGCGATTCGCTCAAGCCCTTTCTTATCATCTCTAGCAAGCGCAAGAGCACGTTCAGCGGTGCTCAGTCCATCCTCCAGCTTATGAACTCCCAATTCTGCTTCAGCCTTGCGGTATAGGAGCCAATGGTCCCTGTTGAGGGCTTCACTCGGAATCTTCATGATTACATCCAGCGCCTCCGCCGGCATCCTTGCGAAAAGGAGCATTTTGGCTACTGCGCGTGCGTCAAAGCTCCTGATTCCAGGCTTGCTCCCCAGAGCCGTGGCAAATGCAACGCCCGCCGCCGTGATTCGGTCGCGCAAATCAGTCTTGCCTGCACTGCCGGCAGCTGCTGCAGTATTACCAAGCGACTCGCACGCGCTACTCCATTGGCCCTTATCAACCAACTCAGGGGGTGTCGCGAGAATCTCCGGTAATCCCTCAGCCAGCGCCACGCAAATCTCCGGGTGCTGATATGCAAAAATCGAGGTGAAGGACAGGTAGGCTTCATAAAATTGGTCTAGTCCCTCTAGAGCCGACAGAGCAATCACGTCTGCGAGAGCCCGAACCTGCTCGGTATTGCTCACCGTCTCGTTGGCGACTTTCCTGTAAGACCGGAGTCGCGCGACGGACGCCAACGAGACCCGCAATGGCAAATCCCACGGAGCTTCGATAACTCGGTCGACGAGGGTTTGCATCGCATGTGCTCCCGCCATTTTGATTGGGTCATCGGCTTCCTTTTGTGTTCCCATATGCGCAATCTGCAGACAAGTCGCATGCCATTCGGGCCGAATCTCCAGAAGCTTTTGAAAGCAGGTCAGAGCCTCATGCAATCTGCCGCAACGGCGCAATGCCTTGCCCTGGTGGTGCAAAAGCTCAAGGTTTACTTCCCACAAACACGAAACCGCAGAATCCTCATGCGGTTGCTGCGCACGATCAATGATCCCGCCCTGATTAAGGGTAGGTACCAGCTGAGCAGCGGTGCGCGCATGCGAGGACTAGTCGAAGGACGACCGATAGCAGCACTCTGCCAGCACTGCCGCAAATTAGCCTGAATAATGGGGAGCGGTAAACAAGATTGAGGACAATTTTGGTTCAAATCGTCTGAGATTGCGAAAGGACTGGATATATAACCAACCATTTGTGGATCAATCCGCGTCAGACTCAAAACTCGCGGCGCCGTAAAAGCTCCTATCGTGTCCTAAGGGATGGTGTAACTCATGCTGCGGTGCTTCCGAGCTTTCATCCTGCTTATGCTTAATCAGCAGAAAACCAAGATTGACCAAGTAAGGATTATTCCTTACGATTCAATCAATACATCCGGGAGAACGCCCATGCCTGCCATCCACGAAATCGCAACGCTAACCTCGAAAGGACAGGTCACACTGCCCAAATCCGTTCGCCAGCTTTTGGGCATAGACACTGGTGGCAAGATCGCATTCGACGTACGCGGGGGTGAAATCGTCGTCAGCCGCGTAGAAACCACCCACGAAGACCCTGCCATCGGTGCGTTCCTGGGTTTGCTGGAGGCTGATATCCGAGGCGGCCGCAACCTCACCACTTTGCCGGAAGACTTGGCGCAAACCATGCTCGCCAACGCAAACCACTCCGTGAATCTGGACGAAGATATCGATGGTGAGGTCGCGATCTGATGCTGCGACATGGCTGGACACTGTTGTTCCATGAAGGTGTGACTTTACAGCTACGCAAATTGCAAGAAGCCGCCGCCCGGGCCGAGCAGAACGACCCGCAAGGTTTTGAGAGCAACGCCAACGTCAAGCTGTTCCGGGCATTGAGCCATCTGATCATGGAGGCTGTACCTGCCGATCCGGGCCGTGATGAGTTCCGCCAAGGCAATACGCTGGGCACCGCCTACCGACATTGGCGCCGTGCAAAAATCGGCAGGCGCTTTCGGCTGTTCTTTCGCTACGACTCGAGGTCCAAGGTCATCGTCTATGCATGGGTCAACGACGAAAATACCCTACGGTCCGCAGGCAGCAAATCCGATCCCTACGCCGTATTCGAGAAGATGCTGGGCCGCGGTAACCCTCCTGATGACTGGGATGCGCTGACTGCTGCGACGCGTAGCGACTGGGACGAGCCCAAAGCATAAGTTGCGCGACCGGGTGAGGGATTGCACATTTGACACCGGCCCTCCCCTCGGTGCGTCCACTGTAATCCACTCGTAGCTGCTGCAAAAAAGGGTACATCTGGGGGTACAAAACCAATTCTCTATTCATAACCTTTTGATTTATATGGATCTCCAAATGTTCTTTGGCGACCCTGAGAGTCTCTAGGCGTCGTCGAGCGGGCTGTTTAGCTGATCTCGAAAAATCCCACGCTGCTGCTCCCAAACCGCCGTTGTGAATCACCCGCTCCTCCCGCTCTTTAACGGCGACCGCTGCCCGCGTGACCGTGGTGTAACCGAGCGACGTTCTGATCGATGCGGTCTTGGATCGTGCGCAAGGTGTCTTGAGTAATAACCTGTGGGTATAGGTTCTCGGCGATGGTTGCAAACCGGCTCGCTACATCACAAATGCCGTCAATCACTCTTCCTGCAGCGTCCGGGGGCACCTCGGCTTCCTCGGCAAGCCGAAGCATTTGCGTGCGGGAAATCGACAGGGCTTCCCCCATCACATCCATCTGGTGATACCAATCTGCCGGTTTACCGTCTTCACCTTCGGTATTGACGAAAAAACCACCCTGCTTGCGGAAGAAGCGTGCCGTAACCCCGGCCTCGTCGAACGATGCCCGCTTGAAATTGCCCAGGACATTGGCCTCGGTGGCATCGCGCATGGCCCAGCCGTGATCTGAATCTTTCCATGCTTTGGCCTGCGTGACATGGCAGCCAAGGCATGTCGTGGTAGCCACGTAACCTTCGGACTCGGTCACAGGCCTGGGTGCCTGGCCGGCTTCCTGAGCAGCTAACGCAAAGCCCGACGGGCCGAGCACCAGGGTGATCAACACCGCCACACACCACCAAGCCTTCAGTTGCCAACCCAGGTCCTTCTTGTCGGTACGACGCCCCATCCCTTAGCTCCACGGTCAACGCGAACAATCGGCCCTTTGGGCTCTTCTGGCGCGCCATGCGCCTATGCCTGCGTGATCAGGCTAGCGCATGGGGCCGACAATGAAAGGCCAATGCGCCCCGACACCTGAGGTTGGAGCTCTTTTCCGGTAGACGACCCCTATGGCAACCCGGCATTTCCCGTCCGGTCTGTGTCTGAAGTACACTCCCGCCCTTTCCTGAAATTACCGTACTAGAGCCCAGTCAAATGTTTTTCGGCGACCCGGACAGCCTCTGAATCGGCATACGTACAAACGCCCAACCGCTCCAACGGGGCCCAGGATGTCTCTTCAACTGCTCTGCCCAGACGCTCTGCCCGATAACTGCAGGGGCCTGCTCTATGCCCTGGCGACGGCGTTCCCTGGCAAGGGGCGAACTTCGCTGCTCAAACAGCTGAGAACCATGGGTATCTGTGACTCGGGTGGCAAGCTGCTTGATGCCGCTACGTTGGCCAGCCTGCTGCAATTGCTGCAGGACCAAGGCTGGGTCGACGTGGAGCAGCGTAACGAAGGGCGGTACTTCGCCGTGGCTGCACAGCGGCGCAACAGTGTGCTGCTGAGTCTGCTGGGGGCGGCCGATGGTGCCCTGCGGTTAATGGCCACAAGGCCTTGGTGTTCAGCCAGTACGTTGACCATTTGAGCATCGTCCGCACCCTGCTCGCGGAAAAGCGTATCGCCTACCAGTACCTCGATGGCAGCGTACCCACCAAAGAACGGGAGCGCCGAGTGAATGCCTTCCAAGCGGGTTCAGGTGAGATCTTCCTCATCAGCCTGAAGGCCGGCGGCAGTGGCCTGAACCTGACCGCTGCTGACTATGTAATCCATCTTGATCCTTGGTGGAACCCGGCGGTGGAGGACCAGGCCAGTGGCCGCGCCTATCGCATGGGTCAGCAGCGCCCGGTGACCATTTACCGGCTGGTCGCCGAGAACAGCATCGAGGAGCAGATCGTCGGCTTGCACGCTCGCAAAAGGGACTTGGCCGACAGCCTGCTGGAAGGTGGTGAAGTGAGCGCAAAGCTGGATGCCGACGCCTTGTTGGCACTACTCGCTGGGACGGGGGATTGAGGTGGCTTGAGTGTTCATTCTCGTCGCAGTCCCTCTCCAGCTTTATGATGGACTCGCAGTGGACGCAGACTCGAATGTTGGGTTGAAGGTACCCTCAATGGGTACCCGTTCCGTCACCCCTCGAGAAGGCAACAGACGAGAAAAAGGTCATCGACTTCGTTGACTGGTATCTCGATACAGTCCAGCGCTATTTTTCGCAGTAAGGGAGGCAGGGCTGCATTTGGCACGGCTGGCCGCCAGCGCTTCGGGGGGCGTAATCAGGTTGATGGTTACCTTGCTGGCGGCGTTGCTACCCACATTTGGACCCGGGTGCATCTTCTGCCGCTGACTATGCTGGAAGGCCCACCGAGCCTGACGAGCCCTGTACAGCAACCGAGGATCTCTTGCAGCGTTTAGGCCCCCAACTGCCCTTCGATCTCCCTTGCCAAAAACGGCGCGCGCCGACGCAAATAGTCCAATGTGATGTCACCATCGAACAATGCGGTTGCGTACTCCTCACGAACCTTCAAACAATCGTGATCGTTCAGTTTCAGGCGCTCGATAGTGGCGAGCACCCGCGCCTCGATCATTGGATCAAGGCCTTCGCCTGGTATGACCTGATAGCTGACCAGTTCAAGACGAAACCACCCATCCTCAACCTCGAAAGGGTCGAGTACATCCTGATAGTTATTTTTGCGGGCATTCATCAGGGTGCAGGCCAAACGATAGTTCTGCCACTCATAAACATCCTGCCACGCATAAGACTTGGGTAGCATATGGTCCACTGAACCGCCGCCTGTGACGCGCTCAATATAGATGCAGATATAAGCGCAGAGACGGCCGTATGCCGCCATCAAGTCCGGCAGGGCAGA
>NZ_JANIAG010000223.1:0-7444 GCF_028682155.1 Pseudomonas sp. 39004 | reverse complement strand
AAGCGCAGCGGGCAGATTATCTTGCATCCTTCTATTCCCAGGACGGACCTGCCCTCATGAGCGATGCCAACCGCGAGCTGATCACCCGCTTCTACCAGGCCTTCCAGCGCCTGGACGCCGAGGCCATGGTGGCCTGCTACAGCGACGACATCGTGTTCAGCGACCCGGTCTTCGGCACCCTGCGCGGTCAGGATGCTGGCGACATGTGGCGGATGCTGACCACGCGCGCCAAGGGCTTCACCCTGAAGTTCGACAACGTTCGCGCGGATGCGCACAGTGGTAGCGCGCACTGGGTCGCGAGCTACCTGTTCAGCCAGACCGGCCGCACCGTGGTCAACGATATCCAGGCGCGGTTTGTCATCCGTGACGGGTTGATCTGTCAGCATGACGACAGTTTCGACCTCTGGCGCTGGTCGCGTCAGGCACTGGGCGCGCCAGGGGTGCTGCTCGGCTGGACGCCGCTGTTGCAGAACAAGGTACGCCAGCAGGCGTTCAAGGGGCTGCGGGCTTACCAGCACCAGCACGGCAACGTACCCACTCCGTAACACAAAGAGCAGCTGTCGTGAGCGAAGAAGTACTGAGTCAGGCCGTCAAACCGTGGTATGTCTACCTGGTGCGGGCGGCCAATGGGTCCTTGTACTGCGGGATCAGTGACGACCCGCAGCGGCGCTTTATGGCGCATCAGAAGGGGCAGGGCGCGCGTTACTTCAAGACCAGCCCGGCGCAGGCGCTGGTGTATGTCGAGCAGTGGCCGGACAAAGGCGAAGCGTTGCGCCAGGAGCGCCTGGTGAAGCGGCTGCGCAAGTCGGCCAAGGAGGCGCTGGTGGCGTCTTATCAGGTTTAGCGTGCGCCCCCGGCGATATCAATCTTTACGCCGCTTCAACTGGTCCACCAACTGCGTCGGCAGCCCCTTGATGATCAAGGTGCCCGCCACTTCGTCATACTCCACCTTGTCCCCCAGCAAATGCGCCTCGAAGCTGATCGACAGCCCTTCGGCACGCCCGGTGAAGCGGCGGAACTGGTTGAGGGTGCGTTTATCCGCAGGGATTTCCGGCGACAGGCCGTAGTCCTTGTTGCGAATGTGATCGTAGAACGCCTTGGGGCGGTCCTCATCGATCAGGCTGGACAGCTCGTCCAGGGCAACCGGCTCGCCCAGCTTGGTCTGGCTGGTGGCGTAGTCGACCAGGGTCTGGGTCTTCTCGCGGGCCGACGCTTCGGGCAGGTCCTCGCTCTCGACGAAGTCGCTGAAGGCCTTGAGCAGGGTGCGGGTTTCGCCGGGGCCGTCGACGCCTTCCTGGCAGCCGATGAAGTCACGGAAGTAGTCGGAGACTTTCTTGCCGTTCTTGCCCTTGATGAACGAGATGTACTGCTTGGAATTCTGGTTGTTCTTCCACTCGGACAGGTTGATGCGCGCTGCGAGGTGCAACTGGCCGAGGTCCAGGTGGCGCGATGGCGTCACGTCGAGTTCGGCGTTCACTGCCACGCCTTCGCTGTGATGCAGCAGGGCGATGGCCAGGTAGTCGGTCATGCCTTGCTGGTAATGGGCAAACAGAATGTGCCCGCCGGTGGAGAGGTTGGACTCTTCCATCAGCTTTTGCAGGTGTTCGACGGCAACACGGCTGAACGCGGCGAAGTCTTTTTCCGCATCCAGGTACTGCTTCAGCCAGCCACTGAGTGGGTAGGCGCCCGACTCACTGTGGAAGAAGCCCCACGCTTTGCCTTGCTTGGCGTTGTAACTGTCGTTGAGGTCGGCCAGCAGGTTTTCGATGGCATCGGAGGCGCCAAGCTCGGTGTCGCGTGCATGCAGCACGGCGGGGCTGCCATCGGGCTTCTTGTCGATCAGGTGAACGATGCAATGACGAATTGGCATGAAGTCCTCGGCGAGTCTGGGGCGGTGCACGGCCGCGCTGCAAAAGTCGTCCAGTTTACCCCAGAGACAAGGCGATGCAGTGGCCGGATGTTGGCAGAAATGCCGGTTGTTCGTTTTTTGTTCAGTTTTTTGCGTTTTAAGCCAAAACCCCTGAAAAACCTGCATTAAATCGATGTGCGCAGCGGATATTTATCTATTCCTGTGGTAGCTTTGCGCGGTCTTGCGCCCCTCGTGTGGCGCATTGCTGGCAGCACGCTAGCGTCGTGTCGAACCAAACGCCGATTTACGTATCTACATACCCGAATTGGCGCGGCCCTCCAGAATTCAGGGGCTGGCCCGATCACGTCGTAGCTCGCTGCATAACTACTGAATTTGATAGGGAAGGAACATCACCATGGCATTGACCAAAGACCAACTGATTGCCGACATCGCCGAGTCGATCGCCGCGCCAAAAGCCACCGCCAAGAACGCACTGGAGCAACTGGGCCAGATCGTTGCTGACCAACTGGAAAACGGCGCTGAAATCACCCTGCCAGGCATCGGCAAGCTGAAAGTCTCCGAGCGTCCTGCCCGTACCGGCCGCAACCCTTCGACTGGCGCTGCCATCGAAATCGCTGCCAAGAAAGTCGTCAAGTTCGTCCCAGCCAAAGTGCTGACCGACGCCATCAACAAGTAATTGTTGAAGCGTTGACCAAACCGCGTCCGGCTTGCCCGGACGCGGTTTTTTTTCATCCTTGCGTTTTGCGTCGCGCGTGCCAGGCCTGGCGAGCGTTGGCGTCCTGGAAGCTCCAGGCGACCATGCGGCTCTGCTTCTGCCCTTGGCCCATCTCGACAATGCGCACGGCCTGGGCGCCGGCCTTTTTCAGCGCCGCCTCGATGCCTGGCAGGTTGCTGGCCTTGGACACCAGGCTGGTGAACCACAGCACGCTTGCGCCGTACTGCGCGCTTTCCCCGACCATTTGGGTCACGAAGCGGATCTCGCCGCCCTCGCACCACAGTTCGTTGTTCTGGCCGCCGAAATTGAGCACGGGCAGTTTGCGCTTGGGGTCCTGCTTGCCCAGGTTCTTCCACTTGCGCTGGCTGCCGCGGGTGGCCTCCTCGCGTGAAGCATGGAAGGGCGGGTTGCACAGGGTCAGGTCGAAGCGCTCGTCGTCCTGCAGCAGGCCGCTGAGGATGTGCGTGCGGTTGGCCTGTTGGCGCAAGCTGATGGCTTTGTTCAGGCCGTTGGCCTGGACGATGGCCTTGGCCGAAGCCAATGCCACGGGGTCAATGTCCGAGCCCAGGAAGCGCCAGCGGTAGTCGCTGTGGCCGATCAGCGGGTAGATGCAGTTGGCCCCCACGCCGATATCCAGTACGCGTATCTGGGCGCCTTTGGGGATCTCGCCGGCGTTGTCATCGCCCAGCAGGTCGGCGAGCACGTGGATGTAGTCGGCGCGCCCGGGGATGGGTGGGCACAGGTAGTCGGCGGGAATGTCCCAGTGCTGGATGCCGTATTGGGCCTTGAGCAGAGCGCGGTTGAACACCCGTACCGCTTCGGGGTTGGCAAAGTCGATGCTGGGCTTGCCGTGCGGGTTGGTGATGGTGAAGCGGGCCAGGTCGGGGTGGGCCTTGATCAGGCTGGGGAAGTCGTAGCGACCCTGGTGGCGGTTGCGCGGGTGCAGGGTGGGTTTTTCGGTCATGGTCGGATCCGGTGTTGCAGGCCGTGGGGCTGCTTTACAGCCCTTTCGCGACACAAGGCCGCTCCTACAGGATAGCGGCGCCCTTCAAACCGGCGCCGTCCCTGTAGGAGCGGCCTTGTGTCGCGAAAGGGCCGCGAAGCGGCCCCAGCGGTCTATCAGATTGTTACAGCGCAGCAATACGCGCATGCTGCTCGGTGAAGTTGGCCAGGGCCTGTTCGGACTCGGCCAGCTTGGCGCGTTCCTTTTCGATCACCGCAGGCGGTGCCTTGTCGACGAAGGCCGCGTTGGACAGCTTGCCGCCGACGCGCTGGACTTCACCCTGCAGACGCTGGATCTCCTTGTTCAGGCGAGCCAGTTCGGCGTCCTTGTCGATCAGGCCGGCCATGGGCACCAGCACCTGCAGATCGCCCACCAGCGCGGTGGCCGACAGTGGTGCTTCGTCGGCATCGCCGAGCACGGTGAACGACTCGACCTTGGCCAGTTTCTTCAGCAGGGCTTCGTTTTCCTGCAGGCGACGCTGGTCATCGGCATTGGCGTTCTTCAGGAACAGTGGCAGCGGCTTGCCTGGGCCGATGTTCATTTCGGCGCGGATATTGCGCAGGCCGACCATCAGTTCCTTGAGCCACTCGATGTCGCCTTCGGCGGCAGCATCGATGCGGCTTTCGTTGGCCACCGGCCACGGCTGCAGCATGATGGTCTTGCCCTGGACGCCGGCCAGCGGCGCGATGCGCTGCCAGATTTCTTCGGTGATGAACGGCATGAATGGGTGCGCCAGGCGCAGTGCCACTTCCAGCACACGCACCAAGGTGCGACGGGTGCCGCGGGCGCGCTCGACGGGGGCGTTCTCGTCCCACAGCACCGGCTTGGACAGCTCCAGGTACCAGTCGCAGTACTGGTTCCAGATGAACTCGTACAGGGCCTGGCTGGCCAGGTCGAAGCGGAACTGCTCGAGCTGGCGGGTCACTTCGGCTTCGGTACGCTGCAACTGCGAGATGATCCAGCGGTCGGCCAGCGAAAGCTCGCAGGCTTCGCCGTTCTGGCCGCAGTCCTCGCCCTTGTCCAGCACGTAGCGGGCGGCGTTCCAGATCTTGTTGCAGAAGTTGCGGTAGCCTTCGACGCGGCCCATGTCGAACTTGATGTCACGGCCGGTGGAGGCCAGCGAGCAGAAGGTGAAGCGCAGGGCGTCGGTACCGTAGCTGGCGATGCCTTCAGGGAACTCGGCCTTGGTCTGCTTGGCGATCTTCTCGGCAAGCTTGGGCTGCATCATGCCGCTGGTGCGTTTTTCCAGCAGGGCGTCGAGGGTGATGCCGTCGACGATGTCCAGCGGGTCAAGGACGTTGCCCTTGGACTTGGACATCTTCTGGCCCTGGCCGTCACGCACCAGGCCGTGCACGTACACGGTCTTGAACGGAACCTGCGGGGTGCCGTCCTCGTTCTTGATCAGGTGCATGGTCAGCATGATCATGCGCGCAACCCAGAAGAAGATGATGTCGAAGCCGGTCACCAGCACATCGGTGGAGTGGAACTTCTTGAGGAACTCGGTCTGTTCCGGCCAGCCCAGCGTGGAGAAGGTCCACAGGCCCGAGCTGAACCAGGTATCCAGCACGTCATCGTCCTGACGCAGGGCAACATCGGCGCCCAGGTTGTGCTTGGCACGTACTTCAGCCTCGTCGCGGCCGACATAGACCTGGCCGGCCTCGTCGTACCAGGCCGGGATGCGGTGGCCCCACCACAGCTGGCGGCTGATGCACCAGTCCTGGATGTCGCGCATCCAGGAGAAGTACATGTTTTCGTACTGTTTGGGCACGAACTGGATGCGGCCATCTTCCACGGCAGCGATGGCAGGCTCTGCCAGCGGCTTGGTGGAGACGTACCACTGGTCGGTCAGCCACGGTTCGATGACGGTGCCCGAACGGTCGCCTTTCGGCACTTTCAGGGCGTGGTCGTCGATGCTGACCAGCAGGCCCTGGGCGTCCAGGTCGGCGACGATCTGCTTGCGCGCGACAAAGCGGTCGAGGGTGGCGTACTGGGCGGGCAGGGTGGTGTCGACCTGCTCGTTGACGCTGCCGTCGAGGTTGAAGACCTGGGCACTGGCCAGGACCATCGCGTTCTTGTCGAAGATGTTCAGCAGCGGCAGGTTGTGGCGCTTGCCGACTTCGTAGTCGTTGAAGTCGTGAGCCGGGGTGATCTTCACACAGCCGGTGCCGAATTCAGGGTCGCAATAGTCGTCGGCGATGATCGGGATGCGGCGGCCGACCAGCGGCAGCTCGACGAACTTGCCGATCAGGGCCTGGTAGCGTTCGTCGGTCGGGTTGACCGCGACAGCCGCATCACCCAGCAGGGTTTCCGGACGCGTGGTGGCAACCACCAGGTAGTCCTTGCCCTCGGCGGTCTTGGCGCCGTCGGCCAGCGGGTAGCGCAGGTTCCACAGGTGGCCCTTCTCGTCGTGGTTTTCCACTTCGAGGTCGGAGATTGCCGTGTGCAGCTTGGTGTCCCAGTTGACCAGGCGCTTGCCGCGGTAGATCAGGCCGTCTTCGTGCAGGCGCACGAAGGCTTCCTTGACCGCTTCGGACAGGCCATCGTCCATGGTGAAGCGCTCACGGCTCCAATCGACCGACGAGCCCAGGCGGCGGATCTGACGGCTGATGTTGCCGCCGGACTGATCCTTCCACTCCCAGACTTTTTCCAGGAACTGTTCGCGGCCCAGGTCATGACGGCTCTGGCCTTTGGCTTCGAGCTGACGCTCGACCAGCATCTGCGTGGCGATACCGGCGTGGTCGGTACCCGGCTGCCACAGGGTGTCGCGACCCTGCATGCGGCGGAAGCGGATCAGGGCGTCCATGATCGCGTTGTTGAACCCATGGCCCATGTGCAGGCTGCCGGTCACGTTCGGCGGTGGGATCATGATGGTGTAGGACTCGCCTGCACCTTGTGGAGCGAAATAGTTCTCGGACTCCCAGGTGTTGTACCAGGAAGTTTCGATGGCGTGCGGCTGGTAGGTCTTATCCATGCGCGGCGGGACCCTGTGCATTTATTCGGGAAAGCCGGGAAGTATAACCAAGGTGGGGGCCGCAGGCGACACGCGGCTGTCATCTGCAGGCGGGCGGTGGTTTCTTCGCGGGTAAAACCGCGAAGAGGGGCATGCGAGGGGCCGGTTTACTCGGAGCGCTTGATCAAACGTTCGATGCGCGCATCCAGCCGACGCTTGATCTCGTTCTCGATGTGCGGGGTGAAGTCATTGATCACGTCTTGCATGATCGCCTGCGCTGCCGCGCGCAACTCGCTTTCCAGGTGCAACAGGGTGTCCTGGCGGCGGGTTTGCGAATCTTCCTCAGGTTCAGCGACGGCAGGCGCGACGGCAGGTGCGGCATTGCCGCCAGGCTCGTCGAGCAACAACGGGATCTGTTCCACCGTCTCGGTCAGCAGCGGCGGTTGCAGGTCGGCGTCGCCCAGCAGTTGGCGGATCGACTCGAGGTCATCGAGCAGGTGGGCGGAGTCGGGCAAAGGGGAGGGCTTGTCCATCGTCGTCAAAGTCGCTGTAAGCGGTGGTCTTGCAGAGCATAGCCCTGTTCACGGTAGAAACGGAACCGCTCACGGGCCGATTGGCGGATGCTCGGTTCCTCGACGACGATTTCGGCAACCCGTTCGAACTGCCCTGCGAACGCGGGTACGCCAGCCCCCAGGTTGATCAGCAGGTCACGGTGTTGCCCGGCATCCTCGGCAAGCCCTAAGGCCACGGTGGCATCAGCGTGCAGCTCCGCCAGGTCGTGAGGCACGAAAGCCTCGCCTTTGAAGTGCCATAGACGTTGGTCCAGTTCGCTGCGCTGCTCGGCGTCCTGGCAATGCAAGTAGACCCGGTGGCCGAGGCGCCAGGCTTTGTCGCACAACTTGCAGG
>NZ_JANIAG010000222.1:0-7550 GCF_028682155.1 Pseudomonas sp. 39004 | reverse complement strand
ATCAGTTTATTGACGAAACGCCAGCCGATGGTGGTGTCGAACAGCTCGGCGCTGCGGCCGAAGGCCTGCTCTGACTTGCCCATGACGAAGGGCGCCCGCGACATCGACTCGACGCCACCGGCCAGCATCAGCCCGGCCTCGCCGCAGCGCAGGGCGCGGGCGGCGCTGCCGACGGCATCCAGCCCGGAACCGCACAGGCGATTGAGGGTGGTGCCCGGCACGGCATCGGGCAGGCCGGCCAGCAGGCTAGCCATGCGTGCCACGTTACGGTTGTCTTCGCCCGCCTGGTTGGCGCAGCCGAGGATCACGTCATCAATGGCGCGCCAGTCGAGTTCGGGGTGGCGGGCCATCAGCGCCCTGATCGGCACGGCCGCGAGGTCGTCGGCGCGCACGCTGCTTAACGCGCCGCCGTAACGGCCGATGGGCGTGCGCACGGCGTCGATGATCAACGCCTGGTCGAAGGTCTGGTCAGTCATCCTGGGTCTCCTGCGGCAACACCGTGCCGCGCACTTTGTAGGATTTTCCGTGGAACAGGGCAATCAGTTCGCCGCGCTGGTTTTCCAGGCGCACGTCATACAGGCCGGTGCGGCCCTTGCGGGTGAGTTCGCTGGCAGTAGCGGTGAGCACGTCATGCTCGAACGCCGGCGCCACGTAGTCGATGCTGCAGCCCAGGGCCACGGTGGCTTCGTCGTAGCTGTTGCAGGCGAAGGCAAACGCCGAGTCCGCCAGGCTGAACAAGAAACCACCATGGCAGCTGCCGTGGCCCTGAATCATGTCGGCGCGCACCGGCATGCTCAGGCGGGCCTGGCCGGGGCCGACGTCCAGCAGCCGTGCGCCCAGGGCCTGGGTGGCGCGGTCGCGGGAAAACATTGCATCGGCGCAGGCGCGTGCCAGTTGCTCGGGGGTACGTTGGGCTTCAGTCATGCAGTCGGCCTCCTTGGGCATGCACGCGGCGCAGCAGCAGCGAAGGGCGGTAGCGGGTCTCGCCGTAGCAGCGCTGCAGGTTGTCCAGCACGCGCAGGGTGTAGCCGATGCCGATCTGCTCGGCCCAGGCCAACGGCCCGCGCGGATAATTGACCCCGGCGCGCATGGCCAGGTCGATGTCGGCTGCCGAGCCGACGCCTTGCAGCACGGCATCGGCAGCTTCGTTGGCGAGCGTGGCGACGGTGCGCAACACCACCAGGGCCGGCAGGTCGGCAACCAGGCAAACCTTCAGGCCCGCCTGGCGCAGTAACGCCACGGCGTGTTCGCGCGCCTCGCGGGTAGTGTCGGGGCAAGTGCTGATGGCAATCCGTTCGGCCTTGTTGTAGTCCAGCGCGAGGTCCACCAGCACCAGGTTGCGCAGCCCATCTTCGCGCGCGCGTTGGCTGGCCAGGCGACCGTCAGACAACGCCAAGGTGGCGTCACCCACCCGCAACAGGCCACTGCCCGGGCGCTCGGTGACCTGGACGCCGCTGGCCTGGATGCGCTGCAGCAAGGGCTGCATCACGCCCAGGCTGCCTTCGACCACGCAGCACTCGACACGCGCCGCGCTTTGCACCTCGGCGGGCTGCGGCCGCAGCGCACCTTCGCTGTAATCGTAGAAACCCTGGCCACTCTTGCGCCCAAGACGGCCGGCATCCACCAGCTCTTTCTGCACCAGCGAGGGCTGGAAGCGGAAGTCACCATAAAAGGCATCGAACACAGAGCAGGTGACGGCGTAATTGACATCGTGACCGATCAGGTCGGTCAGCTCGAAAGCGCCCATGCGAAAACCACCGGCGTCACGCATCAGCGCATCGAGGCTCGCGCAATCGGCGGCGCCTTCCTGGTACAGGCGCAGGCTCTCGGCATAAAACGGCCGCGCCACCCGGTTGACAATGAAGCCCGGCGTCGAACGCGCATGCACCGGCTGCTTGCCCCAGGCCGTGGCCGTGTCGTACAGCGTGGCGGCCAAGGCGGGGGCGGTGGCCAGGCCTGAAACGACCTCGACCAACGCCATCAACGGCGCAGGGTTGAAAAAGTGCATGCCGATTACCCGTTCGGGCCGCCGCAGGCCGGCGGCCAGGCTGGTGATCGACAGCGATGAGGTGTTGCTGGCCAATATGCAGCTGTCGCTGCACAGGGCTTCGAGCTGCCGCAGGAGTGCCTGTTTGACCTGCAGGTTTTCGACGATCGCTTCGATTACCAGTTGCGCATCGGCCAGTGCTTCGAGTGTTTCCACGGGCTGCAGGCGCGCGCTGATCGCCTGGCGTGCGGCAGCGTCGAGCTTGCCTTTATCGACCAGGCGGCCGAGCTGGCGGTCGATGCCTTGCACGGCCAGGGCCGCAGCGCCTGGGCGATTGTCATACAGGCAAACCGGATGCCCCGCCTGCGCGGCCACCTGGGCGATGCCGGCCCCCATCGCACCGGCGCCGATCACCGCGACCTGGGCGTTACTGTCAAGTGCACTCATATCAGCACCCCTTGAAGGCCGGTGCGCGCTTGGCCATGAACGCCGCGACGCCTTCGCGGTAGTCCTCGCTGCGCCCGGCCAGGCGCTGCAGGTCACGCTCAAGTTCGAGCTGCTGGTCAAAGTGATTGTCGTAACTGGCGTTAAGCGCACGCTTGATCAGGGCCAGCCCGTAAGTCGGCTGGGTCGCCAGCTGGCGGGCGAGGGCCAGCGCCTCGTCACGCAGTGCGGCGTCGTCGACCACCTGGTAGATCAGGCCCCATTGCTCGGCCTTCTCCGCACTCAGGCGATCGCCGAGCATGGCCAGCGCTTTGGCCCGAGCCATGCCGACCAAGCGCGGCAGTTGCCAGGTACCGCCAGAGTCCGGCACCAGGCCGATCTTGCAGAACGCCTGGATAAAGCTGGCCGAGCGGGCCGCAAGCACCAGGTCGCAGGCCAGCGGAATGTTTGCGCCCGCACCGGCTGCCACGCCGTTGACCGCGCAGATGACCGGCATCGGCAGGTCGCGCAGGGCGCGCACCAGCGGGTTGTAGAACGCCTCGATCGACTCGCCCAGGTCGGGCACTTGCGCGCCAGGCGCGACGTTGCGGTCAGACAAGTCTTGCCCGGCGCAAAAGCCACGCCCTTCGCCGGTCAGCAGCAACACGCGCACCTGCGGGTCTTGGCGCACCTGCTTGAGCGCCTCGCGCACTTCCTTGTGCATCTGCGTGTTGAAGCTGTTCAGCTGGTCAGGCCGGTTCAGCGAGAGGAGGGCGACACCGTCCTCGATGGAAAACAGGATGTGCTCGAAAGCCATGACAGGCTCGCTCCGTCAGTCGGTGGGGAAGAGGGGTTACTGGCCCAGGTAGTGCGCCGGGCGTTTTTCCTGGAAGGCGCGGATGCCTTCGTCGCGGTCGGCGGTACCGGCCAGCAAGGTGAACGCGTGGCGTTCAAAGCGCAGGCCGGTGGCCAGGTCGGTGTCCCCGGCCTTGAGCAGGGCTTCTTTGGCCAGGCGCACGGCCAGCGGTGCCTTGCGGGCGATGCTGGCCGCCACTTGCAGGGCGCGCTCGACGGCAAGCTCGGGCTGCGTCAGCTCGCTGACCAGGCCGGCCTGCTGGGCCTGCCGGGCGGTGATCGGCTCGCCGGTCAGAACCATCTGCATGGCCAGCGGCTTGCCGACCGCGCGCAACAGGCGTTGTGTACCGCCAGCGCCAGGGATGATACCGAGGTTGATTTCGGGCTGGCCGAAGCGTGCGTCTTCGCCGGCGATGACGATATCGGCGCACATCACCAGCTCGCAGCCACCGCCCAGGGCGTAGCCATTGACCGCTGCAATCAGCGGTTTGGCAAAGCCTGCGATGCGCTGCCAATGGCCGACACGCGGGTCATTGAGGATGCCGACCAGGTCGCGCTCGGCCATTTCGCGGATGTCGGCACCGGCAGCGAAGGCCTTGCGGCTGCCGGTGAGCACTACGGCGCGGGTTGCCGGGTCGCGCTCGGCACTTTCCAGCTCGGCCGCAAGCTCGGCGAGCAGTTCGGTACACAGCGCGTTGAGGGCTTCGGGCCGCTGCAGGGTGATCAGGCGGACGCCGTCCTCAGGCGCCTGCAAAACGAGATAGCGAGGCATGTCGGTTTCCTCAGGCTGCACGCACGGCACGTGGGCCGGCATTTATTGGAATTGTCTGCAGGGGCAGGGGAAAACACTGAGGCCTGCCCGGGTGAGGTCCAGTATAAGCCCTATCTGATACATAACAGCAATAGCAAAGATTGCATTACGTGTCCCTTGCTGCGAGGTTTGGCTTCCGGCCAGGCCCGGCTTGTGCTCTGAAATCCAAGTAAATACGGCGTTTAAGTCAGATTTTATGGGCTGAGCGATGTGCATCGAAAAGCGATACAAAGAATCAGCAATTGACGGTTACATTTATCGTGATACATGATCACCCCACTAACTGAATCATTTTGAGAGGTGTGACATGCCTTGCTATCGGCTGGACGGCCTGACCCCCGTGATCCACCCAACGGCGTACGTACACCCGACCGCCGTGCTGATCGGCGATGTGATCATTGGCCCGCAGTGTTACGTCGGCCCCCTGGCGTCGTTGCGCGGCGACTTTGGCCGCATCGTGCTGGAGGAGGGTGCCAACCTGCAGGACACCTGCGTGATGCACGGCTTCCCGGGTGGCGATACGGTGATCGAGCGCCATGGCCATATTGGCCACGGCGCGGTTTTGCACGGCTGCCGGATAGGCGCCGATGCCTTGGTGGGCATGAATGCGGTGATCATGGACGGCGCACACATCGCGCCACGCTGCATCGTCGGCGCCACGGCCTTCGTCAAGGCTGGCTTCGAATGCCCCGAGCAGAGCCTGGTAATGGGCGCGCCGGCACAGGCCAAGCGCACCCTCAGCGACCAGGAAGTGGCCTGGAAGCAACGCGGCACAGCCGAATACCAGCGCCTGGCCCAGCGCTGCAGTGCCGCCCTGGTCGAATGCCCGCCCCTGAGCGAAGTCGAGGCGCAGCGCCCACGCATGGGTGATTGCGGCTTTCGCCCCAAAGGCGAGGCGCAGGCATGAGCCTGGTGGTGACTGGCAATGGCCAGGCGGCACGGCGGGCAGGTATAGTCGGGGCTCCATCGGCTTACAATTCCCTCATGAGCAGCCTTGCCCCCCTCAATACCTTGATCACCCGCTTCCAGGAGCAGACGCCGATCCGCGCGAGCTCGCTGATCATCACCCTGTATGGCGACGCCATCGAGCCGCATGGTGGCACGGTCTGGCTGGGCAGCCTGATCAACCTGTTGGAGCCGATCGGCATCAACGAACGGCTGATCCGCACCTCGATCTTCCGCCTGACCAAGGAAGGCTGGCTGACCGCCGAAAAAGTCGGCCGGCGCAGCTATTACAGCCTCACCGGCACGGGCCGGCGCCGTTTCGAAAAAGCCTTCAAGCGTGTTTACAGCGCGAGCCTGCCAGCCTGGGACGGCGCCTGGACACTGGTGTTGCTGTCGCAGCTGGAGGCCAGCAAACGCAAGGCCGTGCGCGAAGAACTGGAGTGGCAGGGCTACGGCGCCATCGCCCCGAACGTACTTGGCTGCCCGCGCGCTGATCGTGCCGACCTGGCGACCACCTTGCGCGAGCTGGACGCCACTGACGACAGCATCGTATTCGAAACCCACACCCAGGAAGTACTAGCCTCCAAGGCCATGCGCGCCCAGGTGCGGGAAAGCTGGCGGATCGAGGAACTGGGCGAGCACTACAGCGAGTTCATCCGCTTGTTCCGGCCGCTGTGGCAGGCGCTCAAGGAGCAGAAGGAACTCGATGCCCAGGACTGCTTCCTGGCGCGCACCTTGTTGATTCATGAGTACCGCCGGCTGCTGCTGCGTGACCCGCAGTTGCCGGATGAGCTGCTGCCTGGGGACTGGGAAGGCAGGGCTGCTCGCCAGTTGTGCCGTAACCTCTATCGGCTGGTATGGGGCAAGGCGGAAGCGTGGCTGGGTAGCGCACTGGAGACGGCAGATGGGCCGTTGCCGGATGTTAACGAGAGCTTCTACAAGCGGTTTGGTGGGCTGGGCTGAGTCAGGGCAATGCATAAACCTTGAACAACCGCCTGGCCGTGTCGCTTACACCGCCGAGGTATTTGACGTAGGCCTGCTCGATTTCGCCCGACCGGTACATCTCGCTCAGCACCGTATCGACCAGCAACCGGAAGTCATCATCGCCGCGCGCGATCATCAGCGAAACCGGCGCATATTCGTAGATTCGGTCGAGCAGCAATAGGCTGCCGTCCGGATAGCCCGACGCGATGTGGGTCTTGAGCAGGATACGGTCGGCAAAGAACGCATCGGCACCGCCCTCGGCCACGCGCCGTACGCCTTCCTCATTGCTCTTGACGCTAACCAAGGTCGCGATCACCCCAAGCAGCCGCATCTGCTCGCCAACCCACTGCTGCGTGGCGCTGCCCGCCAATACGGCATAGGTCTGCTTGGCCAGGCCCCGATTGACCGTAGCGCGCCAGGTCGGCCCGTCATGCGCCACCTCACCGTTGAGCGCCTTGAGCAAGGGCTCAGGTGACTGCTTGCGGACCACAGCCGAGAGCCCCGCGGTATATACCGGCAACGAAAAGCTCACTGCTTTGCGCCGCTCCAGCGTCTGCGGGGTCGGCGTGCAGAGGATATCGACTTTGCCCGAGCTGACCGCAGCAACCGCTTGGGCAATTTCCACGGGCTGAAACCGCACCTGCAACGCGGGTTGCTGCAGCTCGGATTTCACCCGTTCACTGATCTTCAGACAAAGGTCAATGGCGTAACCCTCGACGGTATCGCCGTTCAGTTCACTGAACGGTGCTGACCCAGGCAGGTAGCCCAGCGTCAGGGTATGGCTGCTGCGCACCCGCTCCACGGTGTCGGCCCAGGAAATAACCGCGACACTAGAGAGCGCACCCGCCAGCAGCAGGCGCAAAAGCTTCGCTGACAACGGCTTCATTGCTCGCGCCCTCCGCTCAGGCCGGCAGCTGGCGGGTAGACGAAGCGTTTGGCGAGAAACCCGTACAGCAGGTAGCCAAAGGCGAGCACCAGCAACCCGCCAAACAAAGCCTCCATGCCGCAGGCATACAGCGCGTAAAGCGAGTAGGACACGGCAATCAGCAACACAACCAGGTTGCGCGAGTACACCGTTGGCGGGACGTTGGCCTTGTACATGATCACCAGTAGCCCGGTCAGCGCTGTCACGTAGGGGATCAGGTTGGTCACCGCAGCAAGGTTCACCAGCTTGCTGAATTGCGCACTGGCATTGGGTGAGATAGTCGACACGGCCATTGCAGTCTGCAACAGGCCGCAGACGATCATGCCAATAACCGGTGCCCCAAACCTGTTGAGCTTGCCAAACAACTTTAGAAAAAGGTTCTGGTCGGCGGTCATCTTGGCGGTCTGGGCCAGGGTGAACTGCCAGCCCAGCAGTGAGCCGACACAGGCCATGACCGCCAAGGCCATGACGATATTGCCCACCAGCGGGCTGAACATCTTCGCGTAGACCAGCGCGAAAGGCGCTGACGCGTTGGCCAGCTCAGCGTTGGGGATGATCCCCTGGATGACCGTGGTCGAAAGCACATATACCACCGCCGCACCCAGGGTGCCGAAGAGGCA
>NZ_JANIAG010000221.1:0-7631 GCF_028682155.1 Pseudomonas sp. 39004 | reverse complement strand
CCTGAGCGCCAGCAAGAGCGCCACCTTAAACCTGATGACGAGGATCAAGCATGGTTTCACTCACCCCGACGCCTCATTACGCGCGCCTGTCCATCGCCCTGCACTGGCTGATGCTGGTGCTGCTGGCCGCCGTCTACGCCTGCATCGAGTTCCGCGGCCTGTTCCCCAAGGACAGCGCCGAGCGCAACCTGATGAAGGACCTGCACTTCATGCTGGGCCTGACGGTGTTCGTGCTGGTCTGGCTGCGCCTGGCGGTACGCCTGAGCCGCCCTACCCCGCCTATTCTGCCCAAGCCCCCAGCATGGCAGACCGGCCTTGCCCACCTGATGCACCTGGCACTGTACCTGTTGATGATCGGCCTGCCCCTGGCCGGTTGGCTGATTCTCAGCGCCGCCGACAAGCCGGTACCCTTCTATGGCCTGGAGCTGCCCCACCTGATCGGCGCAGACCCGGACCAAGCCAAGTTCATCAAAGGCTGGCATGAGCGCGTCGGCAGCTGGGGTTACTGGCTGATCGGCCTGCATGCGCTGGCCGGGCTGTATCACCACTACGTGCAGCGCGACAACACGCTGCTGCGCATGCTGCCCTACAAGTAACCGCGTCGGCCTTGCAGGCCACCGGTGTGCAGCACGATCAGGCGGGTGCCGGGCGGGAACACGCCGGCCTCGACCTGCTCACGCAGCGCTAGCAAGGCCTTGCCGGTGTAGAGCGCTTCAAGCGGCACGCCGGTGCTGCGCTCGCAAGCGTCGATAAACCCCAACAGTTCGTCGTCGACCCGGGCAAAGCCGCCCCGGCAGGCATCGTGCAGCCGATAACCACTGTCGCCGACCAGCGCCCTCACATTCTGCGCCACGCCGTGATCGCCTGGCACCGCCAGCGCGCCGTGCACGTCATGCGCGCCGGCCTCTTCCAGCACCAGGCCAGCGAGCGTGGTACCGGTACCCACGGCCAGCCACCAGGCGCTGTAATCGTCCCAACCGATGCCGGCCAGCTGTGCACGCGCCTGCGCGACGATCAACCCGCAGCCTTGCGCGCCCGCCATGCCGCCACCGCCTTCGGGGATGCAGTGCCAGCCGGGGTAACGTGCCTGCCAGGGTTGCCAGAACCCCGCTTCATGGCGAGCGCGGTAGCCGCCATAGCCCAGCCAGTACACGTGCATGCCCAGCGTCTGCAGATCACGCACCGTCGGGGTGTCCTGGGCATGGCCACGCAGCAAGCCGGCGGTGGCGAAGCCAAAACGTTTGCCAGCGGCGGCCAGGGCGTGCAAGTGGTTGGAGTGGCTACCGCCCAGGCTGATCAGGCCGGGGGCGCCTGCTTCATGGGCTTGCGCGAGGTGGTGACGCAGCTTGAACCACTTGTTGCCGCTGATCAGGGGGTCGATCAGGTCCAGGCGCAAGATGGCAGCTTCGACGTCGGCGCTTTGTAGCCAAGGCAGGGTCAGGGGGTGCAGAGGGGCCTGGGGGAGGTTCAAGAAATCGATGGACATGAAGCGGGGCCTGAGGCGGATGCATCAGTCTATCAGTGAAACAGCGGGGGGCCGCAAAGCAGCCCCCGGCCCTATCAAAGCTCGGCTGCCAAACGCGAGCCTTGGTTGATCGCCCGCTTGGCATCCAGCTCGGCCGCCACATCTGCGCCGCCGATCAAATGCACCGACTGCCCCGCAGCCGCCAGCCCGTCGTACAACTCACGCAGCGGCTCCTGCCCGGCGCAAATCACCACGTTGTCCACCGCCAACAACTGCGGCTCACCGCCACCGACACGAATGTGCAAACCGGCGTCGTCGATATTCAGGTATTCAACGCCATTGAGCATCTGCACCTGTTTGTTCTTCAGCCCTGCGCGGTGAATCCAGCCAGTGGTCTTGCCCAGGCCGTCACCTACCTTGGACGCCTTGCGCTGCAGCAGGTACACCTGGCGCGCCGGCGCGTGCGGCGCGGCCTTGATTCCGGCCACGCCACCGCGAGCCTCAAGCTGGGTGTCGATGCCCCACTCTTTCCAGAACGCGTCACGGTCCTGGCTGCTGGCCACACCCTGATGCACCAGGTACTCGGACACATCGAAACCGATACCGCCCGCCCCAATCACCGCGACGGCCGCGCCGACCGGCTTGCGTTCGAGCAGCACATCCAGGTAGCTGAGCACCTTGGCGTGCTCCACCCCCGGGATCGCTGGGGTGCGTGGCGCGATACCGGTGGCCAGGATGACCTCGTCGAAGCCGCCGTCCACCAGCGCCTGTACATCGACGCGGGTGTTCAGGCGCACGTCCACGCCTGTGCTGCTGAGTTTGTTGGCAAAGTAGCGCAGGGTCTCGAAGAACTCTTCCTTGCCAGGCACCCGCTTGGCCACGTTGAACTGCCCACCGATCTCGCCAGCGGCATCGAACAGGGTCACCTGGTGGCCACGCTCGGCGGCCACAGTGGCGGCCGCCAGGCCGGCCGGACCTGCACCGACCACGGCAATACGCTTCACCGCGCGCACAGGCAAGTAGTTGAGCTCGGTCTCGTGACAGGCGCGCGGGTTGACCAGGCAGCTGGTCAGCTTGCCGCCAAAGGTGTGGTCCAGGCAGGCCTGGTTGCAGCCGATGCAGGTGTTGATCTGCTCAGCGTGCCCGGCGGCGGCCTTGTTGACGAAGTCCGGGTCGGCCAGGAACGGCCGCGCCATGGAGACCATGTCGGCATCGCCTTCGGCGAGCACCGCCTCGGCCACTTCCGGGGTGTTGATGCGGTTGGTGGTGATCAGCGGAATGTTCACCGCCCCCCGCAGCTTGGCGGTGACCTTGCTGAACGCCGCACGCGGCACTTTGGTGGCGATGGTCGGGATGCGCGCCTCGTGCCAACCGATGCCGGTGTTGATCAGTGTCGCGCCGGCCTGCTCGATGGCTTTGGCCAACAGCTCGATTTCGTCCCAGGTGCTGCCACCTTCGACCAGGTCGAGCATCGACAGACGGAAGATGATGATGAAGTTCGGGCCCACGGCCTCACGCACACGGCTGACGATTTCTACGGCCAGGCGCATGCGGTTGGCGTAGCTGCCACCCCAGCGGTCGGTGCGGTGGTTGGTGTGGGCAGCGAGGAACTGGTTGATGAAATAGCCTTCCGAGCCCATCACCTCGACGCCATCGTAGCCAGCACGCTGGGCCAGTACGGCGCAGTTGACGAAGTCGGCGATCTGCTTCTCGATGCCCGCTTCGTCCAGCTCCTTGGGCTTGAACGGGTTGATCGGCGCCTGGATCGCACTTGGCGCGACCTGGCGCGGGCTGTAGGCGTAGCGCCCGGCATGAAGGATCTGCAGGCAGATCTTGCCGCCGGCAGCGTGCACCGCCTCGGTCACGATGCGGTGCTTGTCGGCTTCTTCTTCGGTGCTGAGCTTGGCGGCACCAGAATAGACCCCCCCCTCATCATTGGGCGCAATGCCGCCGGTGACCATCAGGCCGACGCCACCTCGGGCGCGCTCGGCAAAATAGGCCGCCATGCGCTCGAAACCACCGGGGCGCTCTTCAAGGCCGGTGTGCATCGAGCCCATCAGGGTGCGATTGCGCAAGGTGGTGAAGCCCAGGTCGAGCGGTGCGAGCAGGTGCGGATAACGGTCGGCAGCCATGGAAGGTCCCCATGTGGCGTGATCACGGAATGCGGGTACCTCGCCAGCCGGCGGGCCCGTCGTTTATCTGCCGATGACATTAAACAGCCGTTTGAACAGGCTCAATGATCGAAACTGACAACTTATTGATCCTCCCTCACAGCACGGCTACCCTAGACAACTCTGACTTCCAAGGCGCAGTACCGCTTCATGCGAAAACTCCTGGCAAGCGCCCTGGCGCTGGTGATGATCGCCGCCGTGTGCGGCTACGGCTTCTGGACCCAGCAGCGCCCGGAAGGCCATTACCTGTCCGACCTGCGCATCGAGCTCGCGCTCAACCATGGCGTGCCGGGCGAACACGGCAACCTGCTGGGCGTCGAGCCGCTGCTTTACCCAAGTGACTACCAGAACCTGCAGCGCCTGCACCGCAAGCTCTCGGCCTATCTGCAGCAGGCCCGAATGCAGGGGCTGGTTGGCCCGCGCACGGTGGTGGTGTTGCCGGAGCACATCGGCACCTGGCTGTGGGCGCGCGGCGAAAAGAACGAGCTGTACCAGGTCACGCAGAGCCGCGAGGCCTTGCAATGGCTGGAGCTGAGCAACCCGCTGCGCTATGGCCTGGCGATGCTGCGCGCCAACGCCGACGACTGGCGAACCGACGCGCACCTGCGCATGAAGGCCGAGCAGATGGCCGCCGACTATCAGCAGCTGTTCGGTGGCCTGGCCAAGGAGTTTGGGGTAACCCTGGTGGCTGGCTCTATCGTGCTCCCTGCCCCTTATGTCAAACAGGGCGTGCTGCACGCCGGCAGTGGCCCGCTGTACAACAGCAGCGTGGTATTTGCCGGCGACGGCTCGCTGTTGGGCCAGCCCCAGCGCCAGCAGTACCCGGACAGCGAAATGCGCCGCTACATCCATGATGGCCGCCAGCACCCGCTGCAGGTCCTGCAAACCCCCGCCGGGCGCCTCGGTGTACTGATCGGCAGTGACAGCTGGTACCCGGAAAACCACCAGCAACTGGAGCAACAGTCGGTCCAACTGATCGCCAATCCGGTGTTCCTCAGCGGCAAAGGCAGCTGGCAGGCGCCCTGGCGCGGCAACCGCCACCAGCAGGCGGCGGCCGAGCTTGCCTTGCAGCGTGGCGAGGTCAGCGAGCAAACCGCCTGGCAGCGCCTGACCCAGGCGGCTGGCGCAGGTGTCAGCAGCATGAGCGTGTTCATGCGCGGGCAGTTCTGGGAGCAGGCCGGCGACGGCCAGGGCTTTGCCCATCAGTCAGGCGAACTGCTGGCGGGCAACCCCAGCCACGGCGCCCGTCTGCTGAACCTGTGGTTGTGACCCCATGGCCCGCCCCCGCGTGCGCCTGGGTGACCTGTCGGTAGGGTTCGTCCAGCCATTGGCCGGGGCTGTACGCGCGCTGGGCCACGACCCAGCGCCCCTGCTGCAGCGCTATGGCCTCGATGCCGCCCGCCTGGCCGAAGCGGGCGCACGCTTGTCGATCCCCCGCTACATGCACCTTGGGCATGCCGCCATCGCCCTCTGCGCCGAGCCGGCCCTGGGCCTGCATATGGGGCGTCTCAGCCGCCTGGCCCATGCCGGCCTGGCGGGCATCACGGCGGCCCAGGCGCCAACCCTGGGCGAAGCGGCGCGTACCTTGCTGCGCTTCGAGCCGTTGTATGCTGCCAACTACCGAGGCCACTCAAGCTTTCAGGAAGATGCCCAGGGCGCCTGGCTGCGCTTCTACTCCATCAGCCCGTACAACACGTACAACCGTTTCGTGGTCGATTCGTTGCTCGCCGGCTGGCTGGCACAACTGGGCGACCTGGCAGGCAGCGTGCTGCAGGCCGAACGGCTGGATATCGAATTTGCAGCGCCCGACTATGCCACTCAGTATCAGCCGCTGTGCTGTACCCCGGTGCAGTTCGCAGCCGCTGGCAATCAACTGCGCCTGAGCCGCGCCACGCTACAGATAGCCAACCCGCAGCATTGCCCGAGCACCTGGCAGCACCTGCTGCAACTGTGCGAAGCCGAGTTGCTCCAGCGCACACGGGTACGCAGCCTGGGTGAACGCATCACGCACCTGCTCGGCCCGTTGCTCAATGGCGGCCGCGAACCGGACCTGGACGAAGTGGCACTGAGCCTGCAATTGCCCACCTGGACATTGCGGCGCAAGCTGGCTGAGGAAGGCACGCGTTTTCGCGACGTGCTGAACGAGACACGGCGCGACCTGGCCGAAACCTACATCCGTGACACGGCGCTGGCTTTCGGCGAAATCGCTTATCTGCTGGGGTTTGCTTCGGCAGAGGCTTTCCAGCGCGCATTCAAGCGCTGGACCGGCCTCACGCCGGGGGAGTTTCGCCGCAGTCAGCGGCAGGCCGGCTAAAGCTCGGTGGCGTCGTCGGCAGGTTCCGGGGTATCCAGTTCGTATGCCTGGAACTCGAGCAACTCTTCCTGATATTCGTCCATTGCCCTGCGTCCTCTTTTCTCATCTGTCTTCGTAGGTGTCGCCTTCAACCTAAGCAGGTTGGGTGAAGGAATGATGACAAGCTCATGAGAAGTAAACGTAGCAGGTATCGAACGCGTTATCGCCGCCCGTCTGTAACAGGGAATGTGTGATGTGCCCGCGCGTAGCCGCAGGCGCAAAGAGGCTCAGAGGGTGGCCGGCGGGGCTTCAGCAGGTTGCGTCTGGAGCGGTGCCGGCTCTGCCGGCGGTGCTACAGGTTGCGAGCCTTGGCTGTCATTGACCACAGGCGCTACTGGCACCTCGGCAGCCGGGGCAACGGCGGCAGGCGCTGGGGCGGCCGCGGGAACCGCTGCAGGGGCGGCAGCCGCCTGCTCTGGCAGGCCCAGGTCAACCGCAGGCTTTTCCAGCTTCGGCGCAGGCGCCTCAGGCTCGACCTTGGCCTTGGCCTTGCTGACCTTCTTGGGCTTGGGCAGATAGCTCTCTACCAGTGCGAAATACCGGTCGTAGAACTGCGCCGCAGTCACCGTCTCGCTGGCCACCTTGACCATCGAGTCGTCACTCGAACCGATCGGCATCGACACCGAACCCAGCACGCCCACACCCAGGCTGGCAGAGGTATTGGACTTCTTCAGGCTGTAGCGATCCTGCAGGGCGTTGGCGAACATGGTCGAACGCTGTTCGTCGCTCACGTCTGGCGCGCAGGTGACGTTGAAACTGATCTGCAGGTGGTTTTCGCTGTTCTGCTGGAAGCTCTTGTTACCGGTAACCTGGTTGGCACCGCTGCTGGTGATGATATAGCCCTGGCTGAGCAAGGCACGGCGAGCGGCCTCGCAGGAGCCGGCATCGGTCACCGGAAAGCTGCGCGAGAACGTCCCCGAGTCGTCGAAGTTCTCGTGCTCGTAGATGGCCGTTTTTTTCGAGGAACAACCGGTCACGCCCGCCAGCACCAGGGCCAGCCCGAGCGCACCAAAGACGGATGATCTGGTCATTGCGAATTCCGGGTAAGTCGAGAAGGTGCCTATTGTGCATCAGCGCGCACAGACACTGAAACCGTTCATCCGTGAAGAGTCTGTCAGCTTCGTGTAAAGGTGGCCGAGCAGGCCGTGAAAACGAAAAAAGCGACCCTGAGGTCGCTTTTCACGTTGCTTCGAGGAGTTCAAGGCCTCGAGGCGAAGATGGCGCAGCGGACGGGACTCGAACCCGCGACCCCCGGCGTGACAGGCCGGTATTCTAACCGACTGAACTACCGCTGCGTATCGCTTGGGCTTGCGCCCGGTGAAACCTTTTTTGCCTGCTTGCTGGCCAGAGGCACAGTTTTATCAGGCACAAAAAAAGCGACACGGTGATCGCTCTTTTTGTTGCTTCGAGGCGTTCAAGGGGCCTCGAAACGAAGATGGCGCAGCGGACGGGACTCGAACCCGCGACCCCCGGCGTGACAGGCCGGTATTCTAACCGACTGAACTACCGCTGCGTATCATTCAGGCTTGCGCCCGATTGAAACTGGGATCGACCTCAGGCATATTTGCCTTTTGGTCTCAGACCGGTGCAAGGCACCCACCTGTTACTAAAAAGTGGCGCAGCGGACGGGACTCGAACCCGC
>NZ_JANIAG010000220.1:0-7656 GCF_028682155.1 Pseudomonas sp. 39004 | reverse complement strand
GTCGGCCAGTGCCGCGGGTGTTGGCAAGTACGCTCATGCCAGGCATGTATACCCCGTCGCTGGTGTTCTGTTTCCACACTTCGAACACGCCGGGCTCGAAACGCAGGTTGCGCCAAGGTGAAAAACCGAAGGTCGGGCCAATGACGATGACGTTGCTCAAGGTGGTCAGGCTGGCTTCGCCGTACACGCCATTGCGCGGGTACAACGGGTCGAAGGTACCGACCTTGCCATCGCCCACCTCGCTGTCACCACTGGCGGCGTCCAGGCGCATGGCCAAGCGTGGGTTCCACGGGTGGCTGAAGGTGTACCCGGTGTCGCTGGACACCGCCCAGGCCCGAATATCGGCGTTGCCCAGGTGCCCGCGCTGGCCCGCCAGGTCCCAGCTCCAGTCGATGGCTTGGTAGCGGCCGAACACGCGAGTGCCGAAGGTGTAGCGTTTCTCGTCACCGGTTTCCCCCGCCAGGGTGCGGTCGTCGGTTTCCAGGCCGAAGGCGAACAGGTCGATGTTCCACGCCAGGGTCAGCGGCAGCGTGCCATACAGGCCATAGAACTTGACTGCATTGTTGCTGCCGTCATCCCAGCTGTCCTCGCCGGTTTCCACGGGCCGCACGGCAAAGGCATCGAGCTTGCGCCCGTCCTTGAGGTTGAGGCTGGCGCGCAGCCCATCGAAAGTCTGGCGGATGTTGGGCGAATCGCGGTAGGTCACGAACACCTGGTTGCCATAGGCCATTTCCTGGCGGCCGACGCGTGTGGTGTAGCGCCCACCAGTAAAGTCATGGTTCAGGTCGATAAAGGCCTGGCGCACTTCATTGCGGCTTTCGTCATTGGGCGAGTACAGGTCTTTGCCGAAGGCGCGGGTGTTCTCGACCTGCACGAAGGCGCGCAGCGCATCGTCGAACAGGTGCAGGTCGGCGTGCGCCTGCAGGCGCTGCATCAGGTAGGAATCGTCCTTGATGCCGCGCAAGCCGAAGAACGGTTTGTCCATTGCATCGGCGCGGTAGCGCGCCTCTGCGCCCAATTGCAGCCAAGCGCTGTCGGACAAGCGATGGTAGCGCAGGCCATCGAACGGATCGGTGGCTTTGCCCGGTGCATCCAGAAAGCGGTAGTCCTCGACCCAGCGCGGCGCGCCGGGACGCCCCGGCCGACTGTCCTCCAAGGGGCTGGCAGCCTGTGAAAGCGGAGCGATTGATAACAGCGCCAGGGACAGACATGCCCCCGTCAACGGCTTGGTCATCAGAATATCCTTTCTTGTTGTTGTGAAAATGGATAACTCTGTTAACGATTATTTTGATTAACGATGATGCCGTCAATAGGCGCCAACGCATATCACCGCTGGGGCTGCGCGATCAGTGTTCGCTGATCGAACACTTTTGAAACCCCCGATTCAGGGCCGTTGCCATGCAAAGCCCGTAAAGAAGCGTTTCAGCCACGGGCGCCTGCGGTTTGCATTCCTTGACAAGATCATTAAATAAAAAAATCATGTGGTGCATTCCACCCACAATAATAAAGAGAACCCCATGACACCCTCGAAGCCCTTGCTTGCTTTCGGCCTGCTTCTGCTCGGCGCGAGCCAAGCGTTCGCCGCGCCAACCGTTAAACAACCCAACATTTTGCTGGTGGTCGCGGATGACCTGGGGTTTTCCGACCTGTCTGCGTTGGGCAGTGAAATCGCTACCCCTCACCTGGACAAGCTGCTGGCGGATGGGCGCCTGATGCTGGACTTTCACGCCGCACCCAGCTGCTCCCCCACCCGCGCCATGCTGATGTCCGGCAACGACCCGCACCTCTCCGGGGTTGGCATGATGGCCGAGTCGCGCGGGCGCCTGCCGGCGGGCAGCGAAGTGCAACCGGGGTATGAAGGTGTGCTGGGGGCCAACGTGGCCACGCTCGCCGAGTTGTTGCGCGATGCCGGCTACCGCACCTACATCGCCGGCAAATGGCACCTGGGCATGACCCCGGCGCAGCAGCCGCAGAACCGCGGTTTCGACCAGGCTTATGTACTGCTCGAAGGGGGCGCGGCGCACTTCAAGCAAACCAACATGGGCCTGCTGCCCAACTACAGCTGGACCTTCCGCCACAACGGCGAGCCGGTGGAGCTGCCTAACGATTTCTACTCGACCCGCTGGTTCACCGACCGCCTGATCGACGCCATCGACCAGGGCAAGGCCAGCCACAAGCCGTTCTTCGCCTTTGCCGCCTACACTGCACCGCACTGGCCGCTGCAGGCGCCCGACGCGTATCTGGCGCAATACCGCGGCCGCTATGACCAAGGCTATGAGCAGATTGCCCGCGAACGGCTTGAGCGCCAGCGCAAGGCGGGGTTGGTGCCCGCCGACTTCCCGCTGGAGCCGCAACTGGAAGGCGTGCCGGCCTGGGCGTCGCTGAGCCCTGAGCAACAGCAGCAGTCAGCCCGCACCATGGAGGTTTACGCAGCCATGGTAGCGGCGCTGGACGCCGAGGTCGGACGCTTGGTGGAGCACCTGCGGGCCACGGGCGAACTCGACAATACCCTGGTGTTGTTCATGTCCGACAATGGCCCGGAAAACGCCAACCGTGTAGACCCGGCGTGGATCAAAAGCAACTTCGACAACCGTCTGGAAAACTACGGCCGGCCCGATTCGTTCCTGATGATCGGCTCGGCCTGGGCCCAGGTCAGCGCACTGCCCAGCCGCCGCTACAAGATGACCACCTACCAGGGCGGTATTCGCGTACCGGCCTTCGTCCACTACCCGGCGACGATAAAACCTGGGCGCAGCGAAGAACTCGCCAGCGTCCGCGACATCATGCCGACCTTGCTGCAACTGGCCGGTGCGTCCTTGCCAGGCATCAAGTACCGCGACCGCGATATCGTGCCACCCCAAGGCACATCAGCTTTGGCTTACCTCGAAGGCAAGGACACCCAGATCCACCCCCGCGACGAGGCCCTGGGCTGGGAAATCAACGGGAATGCCTCCTTGCGCAAGGGCGACCTCAAGCTGTTGTTCGATACCACCGACGCAGCGCCGGCCTGGCGTTTGTTCGATTTGAGCAAGGACCCAGGCGAACGCCATGACCTGGCCCCGCAACAGCCCAAGCAAGTGGCCGAACTGCTGCGCGACTGGAAAAGCTACGCCCAGCGCAACAACATCGTGACCACGGCCGAGGGGCGGCCTGTTTCCCCCGCGTTGGTCCGCACGCCATGACACCCCGCAGGCTCGGAGGCGTGGCACTCGCCCTCGGCGTGCTTGCCGCCGCGTATGCCGCCTGGCCAGTGCCCCCTGCACCGGCGCTGCTGTGCAGCAGTTACAGCGGCGTACCAGAGCCCCACCAGGGGCCTTGGCGAGACGGTATGGTCCGCGTTGCCGGGGGCACGTTCAGCTTCGGCTCAGACCGCTTCTACAGCGAAGAAGGCCCGCCGCACCGGGCCAAGGTCTCGGCCTTCTGGGTCGACGTGCACCCGGTCACCAATGCCCAGTTCGCCCGCTTCGTGCAGGCCACCGGCTACGTGACCCAGGCCGAACAGGGCATCGACGCACAAGCCGCCCCCGACCTGCCAGACCCGCTGCGGGTGCCAGGCGCAATGGTGTTCAAGCAAGGCGCGCAGGTGTTGCGGCCCGGCTGGCAATTCGTTGCCGGGGCGAACTGGCGCCACCCCCTGGGGCCCGGCAGCCACTGGCGCGAGCGGGCCAACCACCCGGTGGTGCAGGTGACCCTGCGCGATGCCCAGGCCTACGCCCGCTGGGCCGGGCGCACACTGCCCAGCGAGGCGCAGCTGGAATACGCGATGCGCGGTGGCCTGCAGGATGCGGACTTCAGTTGGGGCACGGCCGAGCGCCCCAACGGCAACCCCATGGCCAACACCTGGCAGGGGCAGTTCCCGTATCACAATCAAGCGCTCGACGGTTTCACCGGCACCTCCCCGGTGGGCTGCTTCGTGGCCAATGGCTTTGGCCTGTTCGACGCGGGCGGCAACGTCTGGGAGCTGACGCGCAGCGGCTATCGCCCCGGGCATGATGAGGCACGCGACGCCGCCCTCGACCCCTCGGGCCCGGCGCTGGGCGACAGCTACGACCCCGTACAACCCGGGACGCCGGTGGTGGTGATCAAAGGGGGTTCACACCTGTGCTCGGCGGATGCCTGCATGCGCTACCGGCCTTCGGCACGGCAGCCACAGACGGTGTACCTGGCGACGTCTCATGTGGGGTTTCGGACGGTGCGGGCAGCTGCGGGCGACTGAGGCTGCCCAGGGCGCTTGCCGCCTGTGCCAGCCGCTGGGTGGCACGGCGGATCTCGTCCACATCGAGCGAGGCGAAGCCCAGGCGCAAGGCGTTCTCGCGGTGGCCGAACGGTGAAAACTGGCCGCCGCCGCGTAGCACCAGGTCCAGCTGCAACGCTTTGGCCGCCAACTGATCGACATCGATCGCATCGTCGAACGTCACCCACAGTGCCAACCCGCCTTCCGGTGCCTGCACCGTTATCTGCTCGCCAAAAGCATCGCGCAGGCAATTCAACAAGGTCTCCCGACGCCGACGGTACTCACTGGACACCCGCCGCAGGTGCTTTTTCAGCTCGCCGTCATTGATCAGGTCCGCCAGCATCCGCTGCATGACCGCGTCCCCCTGCCCCAAGGTCAGCACCGCAGTACGCTCAAGCACCTCGATCACATTCGGCGGCGCCACGATAAAGCTGCAACGAAAGGTGCTGCCCAACGACTTGGACAACGAGCCGATGTAGATCACATGGCGCTGCGAGGGGTCGCTGGCCAGCGGCAAGTAGGGGCGCCCGGCAAAGTGATACTCGTGGTCGTAGTCTTCTTCGATCACGCAAAAATCATGCAGCCTGGCCAGCTCCAGCAATTGCTGCCTGCGTGCGGCATGCAGGCTGACCGTGGTCGGGAACTGGTGATGCGGGGTGAGGTACATCATGCGAACGTCGTGTGCCCGGCACAACGCGTCGACCTGATCGACCCGGCAACCCTCCTCGTCCAGGTCGACGGTAACCAGCCGCGCCCCCAGCTGGCGGAATATCTCCCACGCCGGCGGGTAGCTCAGGCGCTCGACCAGCACCACATCACCCGGCTTGAGCAATGCGCTGGCCGTCAGGTACAGCGACATCTGCACGCCTTGGGTCAGGCAGATGTGTTCTGCCCCCACGTTCAGGCTGCGGTTATGGCGCAGCATGTCGGCCAATGCACTGCGCAGGTATTGGCTGCTGCCCTCGCAGCCATGGCGCACGGTGTTGGTGGTGAAACTGGTGCGCAAGGCCTTGCGGTAATAGCGATGCAACACAGCCTGGGGCAGCAGGCGATGGTCACAGGCGCCGTTATCGAAAAACAGCGCGCCTGGCCGATGGTGCAGCGTCGTCACCTGCTCGCTGTGGGTGAAATACGCCACCGCAGGCGCGTCGTTCAGCGCCAGGGCGAAGGTCGGCGGCGCGCCGCGCGCAGGCAGCGTACCCGCCGCGAGCCGGGTACTGACGAAGGTGCCCCGGCGCTGCACGCTCTCCAGCCAGCCTTTGGTGACCGCCTCTTCGTAGGCGAGGATCACCGTCTTGCGATTGACGTCGAGCAGTTGCGCCATCTCCCGCGTGCCGGGCAACAGTGTGCCGGGGCGCAGGCGGCCCTCGACGATGGCGGTCACCAGGCCTTCGACGATCTTGCGGTACGAGGCCTGCGGCTGAGCCCCATCGAGCTTGAGCAGCGGCCGCCATTTGCGAAGCTGGACCATGTGAATTATCCAGAACTGGAGGTTCTTGTGGTCCTAGTCTAAACGCAACAATCAGGCCTCTCCAGCCCACCCTTGCGCCCTGAGGTCTGTATGCACGATCGCCATGTCATTGAACTCTCGCCCTCGGGCAAGCGCTTCGAAGCCGCCGAAGGCTTGCTGCTCGATGCAATGCTCGCCAGCGGCCTGTCCGCGCCCTTCTCGTGCCGCCGCGGCGCCTGTGGGTCGTGCAAGGTCAAGGTAGTGGCGGGCCAGTATCGGCCCAAACAACGCAGCGACGACACGCCCGCGCCCTGCTACCCCCTCGCCGCCAACGAGATGCTGCTGTGCCAGAGCCATGCCTGCAGCGACATGCGCCTGGAAATACCCGGCTGGTCAGTGGACACGCCGACCCTGCAGATCAGCGCCCATGTGCTGAGCAAACGCGCCCTCAGCGTGGATATCACCGAACTGGTGCTGCAACCCACGCAGCCCCTCGAGGTACGCGCCGGCCAGTACCTGAGGTTTTGCCTGGCCAACGGCGACAGCCGCTGTTTCTCCATCGCCAACCTGCCAGCGCAGGACCAAGGGCGGTTGGTGTTTCATATTCGCGCCCTCAGCGGCGGGCTGTTCACCGCAGGCACCCTGCCGTCCCTGCAGGTGGGCGACGCGCTGCAGCTCGAAGGGCCCGTGGGCGCCTGCACCTGGCAACACGAAGGTGAACGCCCCGTGGTGTTGTTCGCCACCGGCACCGGCTATGCCGGCATCAAGCCGTTGTTGCTGACGGCCCTGTCTGGCACTGCCCAGGTCACGTTGTATTGGGGCGGTTCAGCGCTGGACGACTTCTATGACAGCGCGTTTCTCGACCAGGCCAGCCAGGCCCATCCACGGTTTCGCTGGCACCGGGTACTGTCGGCACAAGCCCGCTTGCAACAGGTTGCGTTGACGCATGCTCACCCGTGGGCCGACACCCAGGTCTATGCCTGCGGCAACCCTGCGATGATCAGCCAGGCCCGCGCACTGTGCCTTGCAGCGGGCGTGCAGGCACACCGTTTTGTCGCCGAAGCGTTTGTGCCCAGCGGCGCATCGGTGCCGGAGGCCGCGATGCTCGACACACTGCACCCGGTGCTGGAAAAAGTCGGCCCGCGCTACTCGCTGGACGGCATGCTCGCCGCCCGCGAGCAGTCGGTACGGGCCCTGGCGGCCATCGTCAGCCAACTGAAAGTCGGCATGACCACCGCCGAGGCGTTGCACATGGCAGGCCAGACATTGCAGGCAATGGGCGCGTCGCACACCTGGCACCCGACCTATATCCGCTTTGGCGACGACACCATCCGCACACCGCGCCAGGGCATCGACCTGCAGCGCCGGCTGCGTGCCACCGACATCGCCGTGGTCGACCTCGGCCCGGTGTGGGATGGCTATGAAGGCGACTATGGCGACACCTTCGTGTTCGGCGAGCACCCGCTGCATCAGGCTTGCGTCACCGCGCTGCACGAGGTGTTCGAAGAGACGCGCCAAGCCTGGTGCGACGGGCTGACCGGCCGCGAACTGTACGACGTCGCCGAGCGCAGCGCCCTGGCCAAAGGCTGGCAGCTGGAGCGCAACCTGGCCGGGCACCGCATCGCCGACTTCCCCCATGCGCTGTTCGGCCAGGACAAACTGGCCGACCTGGACATCGTACCGAGCGAGATGGTCTGGGTACTGGAGATTCAGCTGTGCCACCCCACCGAGCCGGTCGGGGCGTTTTTCGAAGACATTCTGGTTGGGCAAGCCAGGCCGGCCAAACTTGTGGTGCTTCAGAAACACCAATGAAAATTACTTGCCCAGCGCCCGTGCCGCACGGGTGACTGAGGCAGGGATGTCCTTGGCTTTTTGAGGGGGAGTGTGGATGTCTGGAGATTGTATTGGGGGCCACCAGGTGCCTGGCTTGGCATTTTCAGCGCCTATCAGATCGAGCGCCGCCCGCGCGGCG
>NZ_JANIAG010000022.1:0-47395 GCF_028682155.1 Pseudomonas sp. 39004 | reverse complement strand
TCGTTTAGAAGCGCTGTCAACCACCATCTTAACCGCTGACGATCTTTCGATCGAAGCCCTTCAAACTTCATCTTGACTATTTAACTCGTTGAAACTCAAGGAGTTTTTCGTTCCGACTACGCTGGAAGTGGGGCGAATTATAAGGGGATTCGAAACCGCGTCAACCCTTAATTTCAAGAAAGTGACATATAGAGGGAAAAAGACCGCATCAAGGCTGACAGGTGCCCGCCATTACCCTTTCGGCGCCTATGAGATCGAGCGCCGCTCGCGCGGCGCATCGCGACGCAAGGCCGCTCCTACATTTGTTTCGGGCCAGTTATTCCTGAGGGATTGGCGCGCGGCCCTCACCCTTACACTCAATAACCCATTGCCCCGCAGCCCCACAAGTGCGCACTATAGTGCACACCCACGCCTGCTCAAGGATCGCCTCACATAAATGAACACCCAAGCCCGCAGCCTGGCCGCCACGCTCTTCCCTATTGGCCTGCTGCTCATCGCCATGGCATCGATACAATCCGGTGCGTCACTGGCTAAAAGCATGTTCCCTATCATCGGCGCTCAGGGCACCACAGCGCTGCGCCTGATCTTCGCCAGCATCATCATGCTGCTGATCCTGCGCCCGTGGCGTGTCCGCATGACCGCCAACACCCTGCGCAATGTCATCATCTATGGCATGGCACTCGGCGGCATGAACTTCCTCTTCTATATGTCTCTGCAGACGGTACCTATCGGCATTGCCGTGGCACTGGAGTTCACGGGGCCCCTGGCCGTGGCGATCTGCTCTTCGCGCCGCCCGATCGACTTCCTCTGGATCGCCCTCGCGATTGCTGGCTTGTTGCTGTTGCTGCCGGCAGGCGATGGTGGGCAAGCACTTGACCCGGTGGGCGCCGCCTACGCATTGGGGGCAGGCGTGTGCTGGGCGCTGTATATCCTGTTTGGCCAACGCGCCGGCGCCGAGCACGGCATCCAGAGCGCCGCACTCGGGGTAGTCGTCGCCGCCCTGTTCGTTGCCCCTATCGGCGTAATCCACGCCGGCAGCGCATTGCTCACCCCAGCCGTAATCCCGATGGCCTTGGCTGTCGCGGTACTGTCCACCGCCCTGCCCTACAGCCTGGAAATGGTCGCCCTGACACGCATGCCTGCACGCACCTTCGGCACGCTGATGAGTATCGAACCGGCCTTTGGCGCGCTGTCTGGCCTGCTGTTTCTCGGCGAAGTACTCAGTACCACCCAATGGCTGGCAATTCTGGCAATCATCGTCGCGTCGGTAGGCACCACGCTGTCCATGCGACAGACGCCCACCCCACCCGTCGCCGCCGACTGATATGAGAAATATTTTCATTTGTGACGGGAATAGTGATTGTAGCGGCCCGTCTCGCTGATTAAGCTGTCACAGCTTCAACATCTTTACGCTATCTACTGGACCGAACACGGACGCTGGGGAAACTTCAGGAAGAACCAAAGCGATAACGACAGGGCCAGACGGCTACTCCGCCCTGCATTTAAGGACAGGAATGAAACGTATTTTGCTCATCCTGGCCATCTTGGCTATTGCTGGATGTGCCGCCACGGCCAAGACTGAGGTCAAAAGGGGTAAGAAAGGCCTGCATATCAATTGTTCCGGCCTTTCCTCGTCGTGGGACAACTGCTACAGCAAGGCCGCGACATCCTGCAGTACACGTGGCTACAAGGTCATTGCGCGCTCGGGCGATACCGACGAAGAAGCAGGCGACTACCTGTTCGGCATCAACCCGGCTGGCTATACCAGCCGCAGCATGATCGTCATCTGCAAGTGATGACCACACGCAATTGAAAAGGGCAGCGCGAACGCTGCCCTTTTCATTGGCCGGTTATCACAGCGACGCGGTGCGCGCCTGGAGCCAGGCCAGCGCCTCGCCTTTCAATAAAGGCGCAAGGCGCTCACGCACCATTGCGTGGTAATCGTTCAGCCAGGCCAGCTCTTCCCTGGAGAGCAACTCGGGCAACAGGCAACGCGTGTCGATCGGGCAAAGCGTCAAGGTCTCGAAATTCAGGAAGTCACCAAAAGCACTCTTGCCCGCTTCACGACTGACCACCAGGTTCTCGATACGAACGCCCCACTCGCGCGGCCGGTAGGTGCCTGGCTCGATTGAGCTGATCATGCCCGCCTGCATCGCAGTCTGCGGCGTGGCTGCCGCCTGATAGGCGATTACTTGTGGCCCCTCGTGCACGTTCATGAAGTAGCCCACCCCATGACCGGTGCCGTGGCCATAGTCCACTTGATCAGCCCAGATCGGTGCCCGGGCAATGGCATCGAGCAGTGGCGAGAGGATCCCGCGCGGGAAGGTGGCCCGCGACAATGCAATCATACCCTTGAGCACGCGCGTGCAATCCTGCTTCTGCTCAAGCGTCGGGTTGCCCACCGGCACCATCCGAGTAATGTCGGTGGTACCGCCCAGGTACTGCCCACCCGAATCGATCAGCAGCAAGCCGTCACCTTCGAGCGTGGCATGGGACTGCTCGGTGGCGCGGTAATGAGGCATCGCACCATTGCCGTTGAAGGCCGCGATGGTCGAGAAGCTCAACGACACGAAGTCGGGGCGTCGGGCACGCGCGGCGCTCAGTTGCTCATCGACCGTCAACTCGGTAATGACCTCCCGGCCCAGGTTTGCGTCCAGCCAGGCGAAGAACTCGCACAAGGCGGCGCCATCCTGCTCCATGACCCGGCGAACGTGCACAAGGTCCTCCTCACGCTTGCACGACTTGCTCAGGGTAGTGGGGTTGACCCCCTCGACCAGTTCCACCCCAGGGCTCAGGCTTTCCAGCAGGCCGCAAGTGACTCGCGCCGGGTCGAGCAACAGCCGGCTCCCCGAGGGCACCGCACCCAGGGCCTGACCTATATCGGCGTAGTCACGCACCTCAATGCCGTCTACCGCCAACACATGGCGCAGATGATCATCGACTTTGTCGCGCCCCACGAACACAGTCGCCTGCTGCTGGCTGATCAGGGCGAACGAGACAAATACCGGGTTGTACGACACATCACTGCCGCGCAAGTTGAACAGCCAGGCAATGTCATCCAGGGTAGCGATGAAGTGCCAGTCGGCGCCCTTGGCCTTCAGGCTGTCGCGCAATTGGGCGAGTTTGTCCGCCCGACTCTGCGTCGCATGTGGCGGCAAGTGCTGATAGACGGGGTTGCTTGGCAACGCCGGGCGCCCCTGCCAAACCTTGCCGAGCAGGTCCTTGTCAGTCACCAACCTTACCTCGCGGGCCTTCAGGCGCTCGCCCAACAGCCGCGCCGACGCCAGGGCCATGACGGCACCGTCCACGGCAACGGCCCCCTTCGGCGCGATGTGCTCACCCAGCCACTCCAGCGCGCCCGGCTTGCCTGGCAGCAGCTTCATCAGTTCGATGCCGCTGCCGGCCAGCTCGTTTTCGGCCTGCTCCCAGTAGCGGCTGTCGACCCAGAGCCCGGCAAAGCCCGCCGTGACCACCAGCGTGCCGACAGAGCCGTGGAAACCGGACAACCATTGGCGCCCCTGCCAGAAGCCGGGCAGGTATTCGGAAAGATGGGGATCGGCCGATGGCACCAGCAGCGCATCGATGCCCTCTGCGGCCATTGCCTGACGCACCTGCATCAGGCGCTCCGGCACACTCTGCTCAATCGTGGTCTGAACGTTCATGCGCACTCCTGCGAAACATCTTGGGTAATCCAGGCTGTCGATAATGGAACAGCCACCCGAGCCCTGCAATCACGGCGACCGGCTAACGGCATGCAATGCCCGGCACGCCCTCTGCAATCAAGACGTTTCCTACAGCTGACCCTACAGAGTCGCGCGGACCACCGATCACATCCCGATGAACTTCCCCAAAACGACGGATTCACACACAGTACATTCATTGCAGACAGGCCAACCCCTATGCCCGCTGCCTGCGACTCGAAAACCGGCGTTGTGCTGCTCGACACCCGCGAGCACACGCCCGACCACGAACATGCCGCCCACCTCAAGCTCGCCGATGGCCTGGCACAGCTGCTGGGCTGCCCACGCGTAGACCCTGCCGCACCTGCCACGGCTGCAGACCGCTACTACTATGTACCGACCGAAACGCTGATCGACCCACAGCGCCATGCCGCGCTGGGTATCCGTACCGAGCAGGACCTGTTCGGCGGGCTGGTCGCCTACCCCTACATGGCGACCAAGGCGATCTCCCATCCGCTGCCTGCCGACGCCAGCTTCCCGCCAGGCTGGACCGACGCCTTCGCCCTGCAGGCCAGCGATGCGCTGCTGCGGGGCTACACCGTGTTCAGCAAAACCGATGCCCGCACTGCGGCACGCCTGCTGCTGCTCGACGGCCCAGTGCGCATCAAGCCGGTGTTGGCTTGCGCCGGCCGCGGGCAACAGGTGATCGATACAGCGGATGCGCTGGAGCCGTTGCTGGCCGACATGGATGACCAGGCCCTGGCAGTGTGGGGCCTGGTACTTGAAGAAGACCTGAGCGAGGTACAGACCTTCAGTGTCGGCCAGGTGCGGGTCGCCGGCCTGACCTGCAGCTACCACGGCACCCAGCAGCTGACCCACGACCATCAAGGCACAGAGGTTTATGGCGGCTCCGACCTGATCGTGGTGCGCGGTGACTATCAGGCACTGCTGCAACTGCCATTGGAAGACCACCTGCGCCTGGCGATCAACCAGGCCATGGCCTACGAACGGGCGGCCGAGCAGCACTTCCCGGGCTTCGTCGCATCAAGGCGCAACTACGACATCGCGCGCGGCACCACCGCCCAAGGCCATGTGCGCAGCGGCGTGCTTGAGCAGTCCTGGCGCCTGGGGGGCGCCAGCAGTGCAGAACTGCTGGCCCTGCAGGCCTTCGCCGATGACCCCACCCTGCAACGGGTTCGCGCTTCCACCCATGAAGTGTTCGGTACGCCCGACCTGCCCACTGACGCCACCCTCTTTTACCAAGGAATCGACAGTGAACTCGGACAACTCAGCAAATATGCACGGATTCGCGAACATGACTATTCAGAGTGAGACCATCGAACTGCAGGTCGAGAACGACACCATCGTCGGCACCCTGGTCAGCCCTGGCAGCAAGATGCCAGGCATACTCTTCGTCCATGGCTGGGGCGGCAGCCAGCAACGCGACCTGGCCCGCGCCCGGCATATCACCGGGCTGGGCTGCGTGTGCATGACCTTCGACCTGCGCGGGCACGAGAAGACCGAAAGCCAGCGCCTGACCGTCACCCGCGAACAGAACCTCAACGACTTGCTGGCCGCCTACGACCGCCTGGTCAGCCACCCGTCCGTGGACAGCAGTGCCATCGCCATCATCGGCAGCAGCTACGGTGGCTACCTGGCCACTTTGCTGACCCGGCTGCGGCCAGTGAAATGGCTGGCACTGCGGGTACCGGCAATGTACTGGGACGACGAGTGGGATAACCCCAAGCAAACCCTTGATCGGCAGCAGCTTAACGCCTATCGCCAGCGCCAGCTTGGCCCGGCAGACAACCGTGCCCTGGCCGCGTGCGCGGAATTCGGTGGTGATGTACTACTCGTGGAGTCTGAACAAGACGACTATGTGCCCCACAGCACACTGATGAGCTACCGCTCGGCGTTCGTCAGCGCCCATTCGCTGACCCACCGCATCGTCGACGGTGCCGACCACGCGCTGTCCAGCGAAGAGAGCCAGAAAGCCTACAGTTCGATCCTTGCCTCCTGGATCGGCGAAATGGTCATAGGCGCGCGCCTGGACCGCTACCCGCACTACGCGCCCTGGTATGCCTGAGGCTCGCCGACCTGGCAGTGCAGGCCACCATCGGCGCCACGTACGAGGCTGCGCAATGTCTGGTAGGCGGCAAAGTTGACGCCGCGCGCCTGATGCTGGCACAGCAGGTCGAGGAAAGGCTCCTCAACGAAGTCAGCCGCAGCCGCCGCCCATGCCTGGCGCGATTGCCATTGCAGGTACTGCAAGACCCGGCTGCCATCGTCACTGGCCTGGATACTCACGCCCTGCAAGCCTTCGCAGCGTGTTGCCAGTTCCTCGCTGCGCGCCACCAACGCCTGAGCCAATGCCACTTGGCGCATGGCCGGCACTTCATATTCGATCATCTGGGTAAACCACAGAGAGTGAGGCGTCGCCCTCATGAACAGTCTCCTTGCTCTGGACGCTATCAGCGTGATGGTGAGCAGGGTAAAACCTCAAGTTAAGTCAAGGTCAAGTGGTTTTTTCGTCATTGGACGCAAAAGCGCTGCCGCCAAACCCTCAGGTCGATGTACACCCGCTATGTTCATTCAACGACTACTGCCGCAGGAGGCAACATGAGCAAGCAAGCGCTGATCATCATCGACATCCAGAACGACTATTTCCCCGGTGGCAAATGGACCCTTGACGGCGCCGAGCAGGCAGCCGACAACGCCGCCCGGCTGCTGTCCGCCGCACGCGACCGGGGCGACCTGGTGGTGCATGTGCGGCATGAATTCGAAAGCGCCGATGCGCCGTTCTTCGCGCCGCAGTCACCAGGCGCGGCCATCCATGCCAAGGTTGAACCCGTGGCCGGTGAACCCGTGCTGCTCAAGCACAAGGTCAATGCGTTTCTCGGCACCGGCCTCAAGGATACGCTGGACCAGCATGGGGTTCAGGCGTTGACCATCATCGGCAGCATGAGCCATATGTGCATCGATGCAGCAACCCGCGCCGCCGCCGATTTTGGCTACGAAGTGACCGTGGCCCACGATGCCTGCGCCACCCTGCCCCTGGATTTCAATGGCAAACAGGTGCCGGCGGCCCATGTGCACGACTCGGCGATGGCTGCACTGGCATTTGCCTATGCCAAGGTGGTGAAGACCGACGACCTGTTGCCTCCCAAGGGTTGACGCTTGTGAGCTGCGCCCCTTTCGCGACGCAAGGCCGCTCATACAAGGGTCAGATCACCACGTTGCGGACAAAGCGCACAGCGACGGCGCCATCGTTGCGATAGGCATAACGGCAGTTGCTGGGAAACACATGAAACTGGCCGACCTGCAAGCGGTGCTGGGCGTCTTCGATGACCAGTGTGAGCTGCCCTTCGGCCACATAGATCTGCTCGCTCCAGCCATCGGCATCCGCCTCGCTGAGGTAGCACTCGCCCGGCGCCAACGTCCATTCCCAAAGCTCGACCTCACGCCGGGCGGTGCTGCTACCGAGCAGCACTGCCTTGCTTTGCGGATGTTCGCCAGCCCAGGCCAGCTCATCGATACGGCTCGGGTCGCGCTGCTCCGGCGCCTGGATCAAGGTACTGAACGCTACACCGAGGGCTTCACCGATCAGATCGAGGGTGGTGAGGCTGACATTCTTCTCTCCCGCCTCGATCGCCACCAGCATCCGCCGGCTGACGCCAGAGCGCTCGGCCAAGGCCGACTGGCTCATACCGGCTGCGTTACGCAGGCGCCGAACGTTGAGGCTGACATGCTGCAGCACCGAGGCGCGGTGTGTGGGATTTTTGTGCACGCTGTTGCTCGCTGATCGTGGCTGCGCAGTATACTGCCCACTTTGCGCAGATTGTGCGCCGGCCCCTCCGAGTGTGCAAGACCATGACCCACCCCACCCGCAAACCGAACATTGCCGTCTCTTTTCGCCTGAGCAAGGCTGAACTGGTGCTGGTCTTCATCACCATGCTGTGGGGCGGCACCTTCTTGCTGGTGCATAACGTGATGACGGTAAGCGGCCCGATGTTCTTCGTCGGCCTGCGTTTCGCTGCGGCGGCGTTGTTCGTGGGGGTGGTCTCGGCGCGTGCACTGCCGGGGCTGACGCTTACCGAGCTCAAGGCCGGCGTGCTGATCGGCGTGTCGATCATGCTGGGCTACGGTTTGCAGACCATGGGCCTGCAAACCATCAGCAGCAGCCAGTCAGCCTTCATTACCGCGCTATATGTGCCCTTCGTGCCGCTGCTGCAATGGCTGGTGCTCGGCCGCCGGCCCGGCCTGATGCCAAGCATTGGCATCTGCCTGGCATTCTGCGGCTTGATGCTGCTGGCCGGACCAGAGGGTGGCACCTTGCACTTCAGCGAAGGCGAGATGGTAACCCTGGTCAGCGCCATCGCCATTGCTGGCGAAATCATCCTGATCAGCCGTTATGCCGGCCAGGTCGATGTGCGCCGTGTAACCGTGGTGCAGCTGGCGACCGCCTCGTTGCTGTCGTTCCTGATGATCGTGCCGACCCAGGAACGCATCCCCGACTTCTCCTGGCTGCTGCTGGCCAGTGCCCTGGGGCTTGGCGCCATGAGCGCCGTGATCCAGGTGGCGATGAACTGGGCACAGAAGTCGGTTTCGCCCACCCGCGCCACCCTGATCTATGCTGGCGAGCCGGTGTGGGCCGGGATCGTCGGGCGCCTCGCCGGCGAGCGCCTGCCTGGGGTTGCATTGATCGGCGGGCTGCTGATCGTGATCGCAGTGGTGGTCAGCGAACTGAAGGTGCGCCGCCCCCGCGAAGACGCCGAGGCACGCGAAGCACAGGCCGAACGCGAGCAGCAAGCCGGCCTGTAAAGCGGCCAACTCCAGCTATGCTTTGTAAAAAACTGTTATAAAAAAACACCTTGTCACAGCGTATTTGTACGATTCTGCGACAGCTTGCGTGTTGGTGATCAACTGATCGGCACGTATGATCCTTGCAAACCTCTCCAGAATAGAACGCTATGTCCTTGATAGTGCTATTGCTTCTGCCGTTCGTGGGCAGTTGCCTGGCAGCCGTGCTGCCGCACAACGCACGTAACGCCGAGTCCATATTGGCGGGGCTCGTCGCCTTGGTCGGTACGGTCCAGGTAGCACTGCTGTACCCTCAGGTCGCCCACGGTGGCGTGATTCGCGAGGAATTCCTCTGGCTGCCCAGCCTGGGGTTGAACCTTGTGCTGCGCATGGACGGCTTCGCCTGGCTGTTCTCGCTGCTGGTACTGGGCATCGGCACACTGGTGTCGCTGTATGCCCGCTACTACATGTCACCGCAAGACCCGGTGCCGCGTTTCTTCGCCTTCTTCCTCGCGTTCATGGGCGCCATGCTGGGCCTGGTGATCTCTGGCAACCTGATCCAGCTGGTGTTCTTCTGGGAGCTGACCAGCGTTTTCTCCTTCCTGCTGATCGGTTACTGGCACCACCGCGCCGACGCCCGCCGCGGCGCCTATATGGCGCTGATGGTGACCGGTGCCGGCGGCCTGTGCCTGCTGGTCGGTGCCTTGTTGCTGGGCCACGTGGTCGGCAGCTACGACCTGGACAAGGTGCTGGCCGCGGGTGACCTTATCCGCCAGCACGCACTGTACCCGGTGCTGCTGCCACTGATTCTGATCGGCGCCCTGAGCAAGAGTGCGCAGTTCCCGTTTCACTTCTGGTTGCCCCACGCGATGGCGGCGCCGACCCCTGTGTCTGCCTACCTGCACTCGGCAACCATGGTAAAGGCCGGGGTGTTTCTGCTGGCGCGGCTTTGGCCTGTGCTGTCAGGCAGCGAGGAGTGGTTCTGGATCGTCGGCGGTGCTGGCGCCATCACGCTGCTGCTCGGCGCCTTTGCCGCGATGTTTCAGAACGACCTCAAGGGCCTGCTGGCGTACTCCACCATCAGCCACCTGGGCCTGATCACCCTGCTGCTGGGCCTGAACAGCCCGCTGGCGGCGGTCGCCGCCGTCTTCCACATCCTCAACCATGCCACCTTCAAGGCCTCGCTGTTCATGGCCGCCGGCATCATCGACCACGAGAGCGGTACGCGCGATATCCGGCGCCTCAGCGGCCTGATCCGCCTGGTGCCCTACACTGCCACCCTGGCCATGGTGGCCAGCGCCTCGATGGCCGGCGTGCCGCTGATGAACGGCTTCCTGTCCAAGGAGATGTTCTTCGCAGAAACAGTGTTCATCAGCTCCACGGCCTGGGTCGAAGCCGCCCTCCCGGTGATCGCCACGCTGGCCGGTACCTTCAGCGTGGCCTACGCACTACGCTTTACCGTCGATGTCTTCTTCGGGCCAACCGCCCAGGACCTGCCCCACACACCTCACGAACCCCCCCGCTGGATGCGCGCGCCGGTCGAACTGCTGGTGCTCACCTGCCTGGTGGTCGGCATCTTCCCTGCCCAGTCGGTCGGCCCGTTGCTGGCTGCGGCGGCCCTACCGGTGGTGGGCGGTACGCTACCGGAATACAGCCTGGCCATCTGGCACGGTTGGAATGCGCCACTGATCATGAGCCTGGTGGCCATGAGCGGCGGCATCGTGCTCTACCTGCTGCTGCGCAAGCAACTGCGCATGGGCCGCTTCCCCTACCCACCACTGATCGAGCGGTTCAACGGCAAGCGCTTGTTCGAGCACGGCCTGGTGCGCTTGATGTTGCTGGCCCGCCGAATCGAAGGCTTGCTAACCACGCGTCGCCTGCAATCGCAGCTGTTCATGCTGGTACTGGCGGCCTTCCTGGCCGGCCTCACGCCCATGCTGTACAGCGGGCTGACCTGGGGTGAGCGCCCGAAAATCCCTGGTTCGGGCGTGTTCGTCGCACTCTGGCTGATCGCCATTGCCTGCGCCATCGGCGCCGCCTACCAGGCCAAATACCACCGTCTGGCCGCCTTGATCATGGTCAGCGTCTGCGGCCTGATGACCTGCATCACCTTCGTCTGGTTCTCAGCGCCCGACCTGGCCCTGACCCAGCTGGTCGTGGAAGTGGTCACCACTGTACTGATCCTGCTCGGCCTGCGCTGGCTGCCGCGCCGTATCGAAGGCGTATCACCGCTGCCGGGCAGCCTGGAACGCGCCCGCATGCGCCGCCTGCGCGACCTGCTGCTGGCGGTGCTGGTGGGTGGCGGCATGGCGGTGCTGTCGTACGCCATGCTCACCCGGCCGACGCCCAACGACATTTCCTCGTTCTACCTGAGCCGCGCCCTGCCGCAAGGGGGTGGTACCAATGTGGTCAATGTGATGCTGGTCGACTTCCGTGGTTTCGACACCCTCGGTGAAATCACCGTGCTGGTCGCCGTGGCCCTGACCGTGTTCGCCCTGCTGCGACGCTTCCGCCCGCCCAAGGAGAGCATGCAGTTGCCCACCCAGCAGCGCCAGCTGGCGCCCGACGTGGTCACAGACCTGATCAACCCGCGTCACGCCACAGACACCGCGCTGGGCTTCATGATGGTGCCTGCGGTGCTGGTGCGGCTGCTGCTGCCGATCGCCCTGCTGGTATCGATGTACCTGTTCATGCGCGGCCACAACCAGCCTGGCGGCGGGTTCGTCGCCGGCCTGGTGATGTCGGTGGCGTTCATCCTGCAGTACATGGTCGCCGGCACCCAATGGGTCGAGGCGCAAATGAGCCTGCGGCCGCTGCGCTGGATGGGCACCGGCCTGCTGTGCGCGACCCTGACCGGGGTCGGCGCCATGCTGCTGGGTTATCCGTTCCTGACCACGCACACGGCACACCTGCACCTGCCCGTGCTGGGGGATGTGCACGTGGCCAGCGCGCTGTTCTTCGATATCGGCGTGTACACCGTGGTGGTCGGCTCGACCCTGCTGATCCTCACTGCCCTGGCGCACCAGTCGGTGCGCGCCTACCGCCCGGGCAACCCGTCGAAATCCAGCCAAGCAGGAGCCGCCTGATGGAAGAAGTCATTGCAGTCGCCATCGGCGTACTGGCCGCCTCGGGGGTCTGGTTGATCCTGCGCCCACGGACCTACCAGGTGATCATGGGCCTGTGCCTGCTGTCATACGGCGTCAACCTGTTCATCTTCAGCATGGGCAGCCTGTTCATCGGCAAGGAGCCCATCATCAAGGACGGCGTGACCCAGGACCTGCTGCACTACACCGACCCCCTGCCCCAGGCCCTGGTGCTGACCGCCATCGTCATCAGCTTCGCCATGACCGCACTGTTCCTGGTGGTGCTGCTGGCCTCACGCGGGTTGACCGGCACCGACCATGTGGATGGCCGGGAGCGTGACGAATGAGTGGCATGAGTCAACTGATCGTCGCCCCCATCCTGCTGCCCCTCATCACCGCTGCGGTGATGCTGTTGCTGGGCGAGAAACACCGGCGTATCAAGGCGCAACTGAACCTGCTGTCCACCTTCGCCGGCCTGGCCATCGCGGTCAGCCTGCTGCTGTGGGTGCGCACCCAAGGCCAGGCCGAATCGATCGGTGTGTACCTGCCGGGCAACTGGCCGGCACCGTTCGGCATCGTGTTGGTAGTCGACCATCTTTCGGCATTGCTGCTGACCCTGACCGGCATCATCGGCTTCAGCGCCCTGCTGTTTGCCCGCGCCCGCTGGGACAGCGCCGGTGCCAGCTTCCACGCACTGTTCCAGATCCAGCTGATGGGGTTGTACGGTGCATTCCTGACGGCCGACCTGTTCAACTTGTTCGTGTTCTTCGAGGTGCTGCTGGCAGCCTCCTATGGCTTGCTGCTGCACGGTTCGGGCCGCGCAAGGGTCAGGGCCGGCCTGCACTATATCGCCATCAACCTGTTCGCTTCGTCGTTGTTTCTGGTGGGCGCGGCGATGCTCTATGGCGTGACAGGCACCTTGAACATGGCCGACCTTGCGCTGAAGATCCCGCTGGTGCCGGAGGCCGATCGCGGCTTGCTGCACGCAGGCGCCGCGATACTGGCCATGGCGTTTCTGGCCAAGGCCGGCATATGGCCGCTCAACTTCTGGCTGGTGCCTGCCTACGCCTCGGCCAGCGCACCGGTTGCCGCGCTTTTTGCCATCATGACCAAGGTCGGCCTGTATGCCGTGCTGCGCTTGTGGACGCTGCTGTTCTCCGGGCAAGCCGGCGCCTCGGCGCACTTCGGTGGCGAGTGGCTGGTTTACGGCGGCCTGGTCACCCTGGCGGTGGCCGCCGTATCGATATTGGCCGCACAACGCCTGGAACGCATGGCTGCCCTGAGCATCCTGGTCTCCGCCGGCACGCTGCTCGCGGCCGTCGGTTTTGCCCAACCGGTGCTCACCGGCGCGGCATTGTTCTACCTGGTCAACTCGACCCTGGCGCTGTGCGCGCTGTTCCTGCTCGCCGAGCTGGTCGAGCGCTCGCGCTCGGCCAACGAAGTGCCGCTGGATGAAGAAGAAGACGCTATGCCTTCGCCCCTGGAGTCGCTGCACCCGCCCAAGGGCATCAACCTCGATGATGAACAAAAGGTCGTGATCGGCCAGATCATCCCATGGACCATGGCCTTCCTCGGCCTGAGCTTCATCGCCTGTGCGTTGCTGATCATCGGCATGCCGCCGCTTTCGGGCTTCGTCGGCAAACTCAACCTGATCAGTGCGCTGTTCAACCCGCTGGGGCTGGGCATAGCACCGGAGCAACCGCTGACTACAGCTGGCTGGGGCCTGGTGGCATTGCTTGTATTGTCCGGCATGGCATCGCTGATCGCCTTTGGCCGCGTGGGTATCCAGCGCTTCTGGAAGCCCGAGGAACGCCCCTCGCCGGTGCTGCGTCGCTATGAGTGCCTGCCGATCGTCATCCTGCTTGGCCTGTGCATCATCCTCAGCTTCAAGGCCGAGCCGTTGCTGCGCTACACCCAGGACACGGCTGCCAGCCTGCAGGCGCCGGACACCTACATAAAAGCGGTGATGGCTGCCCAACCGATCCCTGGCCCGACCTCCCTCGACGTGGAGGTGCAGCCATGAACCGTCTGTTCCCCGCCCCGCTGCTGTCGGTGTCGCTGTTTGGCCTGTGGTTGCTGCTGAACCTGTCGGTCAGCGCCGGCAACCTGCTGCTCGCTACCCTGCTCGGCATCCTTGCACCGCTGTTGATGGCACCCCTACGCCCCCAGCATGCCCATGTGCGGCGCCCACTGGTGATTGCCAAGCTGATTGGCCGGGTAGGCCTTGATGTGATTGTGTCCAACCTGCTGGTGGCCCGTGGCGTGCTGCGCGCCGGTAAACAGCCGCCACGCTCGGCATTCGTGCACATCCCGCTGGCGCTGCGTGATGCCCATGGGCTGGCCGCGCTTTCGATGATCACCACGGTGGTACCGGGTACGGTCTGGTCCGAGCTGGCACTGGACCGCAGCGTCCTGCTGCTGCATGTGTTCGACCTGGAGGATGAAGCCGCCTTCATCGAGCACTTCAAGGCCACCTATGAACGCCCGCTGATGGAGATTTTCCAATGACAGGCCTGCTCGCCAACGCTGTACTCGCCAGCCTGTTCATCTTCGCCCTGGCCATGGCCCTGGCGCTGATCCGGCTGTTCCGCGGCCCGTCCGCCCAGGACCGGGTCCTGGCGCTGGACTACCTGTACATCCTGGCCATGCTGACGATGCTGGTACTGGGGATTCGCTATGCCAGTGACACCTACTTCGAAGGTGCGCTGCTGATTGCGTTGTTCGGCTTTGTCGGCTCGTTCGCCCTGGCCAAGTTCCTGCTTCGTGGTGAGGTGATCGAATGACCGAAACGCTAGCACTGCCCTTCTGGCTGGAGTTGGTCACTGCCGCGCTGCTGGTGATCGGCAGCCTGTTTGCCCTGATCGGCGCCGTGGGCCTGCTGCGCCTGAAGGATTACTTCCAACGCATGCACCCGCCCGCGCTGGCCTCGACTATCGGCGCATGGTGCGTGGCCCTGGCCTCGATCATCTACTTCTCGTGGCTCAAGGAAGCGCCCATCTTGCACGCCTGGTTGATCCCGATACTGCTGTCGATCACCGTACCGGTCACCACGCTCTTGCTGGCCAGGGCTGCGCTGTTTCGCAAGCGCATGTCGAAAGAAGCGGTGCCCGAGGAAGTCAGCAGCGGCGGCGACCGCGGCCACTGACAGCGTGCAGCCTCAGCCCTGGCTGAGGCGCTGCAGCTCGCGCCGGACCATGGCGGCATACGGTGGCGGGCCGAGCCGATACAGCTCACCGGCTACCCAGTTCAGCCAAGCCCCTTGCAAGTCTTCACGCCGAGCCAACAGGCGCTCGGCTTGCGCCAGCGCATCCGCCTGGTGCTGCTGATGGAACTCGGCACGCGAAACGGGCGAGCCGTTGCGGTCAGTCATTCACTGGCCTTGAAGGTGGTCAGCTCACCCTTGCGCCATTTCGCAACTTTGCCGGTCACGGCCTTGAGCAGCTTGCCCAGGCCTTCCTGCACTTGCTGTTGCGCAGCAAAGACCAACATCACGCCATGGCCCTCGCGCAGCACGATGCCCTCGCCTTCAGGCACCGAAACAAAGGCATAGTCGCCCACGCCGTAGACGTTGAGCTTGATATCACGAAAGCGCATTTCCAACTTGCCGCCCTCGCGGCTGGGCAGTACGGCGGCACGGAAGTGATCGCCTACTTTCAGCTCCAGGCGCTGCTTGTCATCGACCACCAATGCGCTCTCGGTGTCGATCTCGGCCATATACAGGCCTTCAGGACTTTGTTCGGTGACATAGATAAAGCGGCCTTGGAACAGCTGGGCCAATTTACCGCGCAAATCGCCCAGGGCGAACAAGGCGTGGGTATCAAGAGTGCTGACTGCCAATGAAGTGATCCTCAACCGGTTACATCCCGCCCCCACACACGCTCGGTGAGGCACGGCCATTACATAGCGATAGGCGAAAAGAGTAATAAAGCGATGCGCTGATGTCTGTGCCTGCTGGCGATGCAGCATGCAGGATTCTTTACTCTGGCTTGCCAGATCTGGCCTCAGTACAGGCTTTCGGCAAATTCCCAACGCGGGAAGTGTAATGCCTGACAATAAAGCCGCCAGAAAAGATGCTATAGGGAGTTGCAGAGCACCCGACAAAACGGGCTCTGAAATCCATCAGCGCATTACTGGGGAAGGAATATGCACGAAAACACTGAAATCCGTCGAGAGGCAAACAACATTTCTTGCGACCGCCTTCAAGCGGCAAGGCCCTTCCTGAGTTGCTGCAACCAGGCCGCCTGGCACTCCACCGCCTCGTCACGCGTGGCGAACGCAGTACCGCGGCGCTCGCCATTAACCAGCACCACCCAGCAAATGCGCTTGCCCAGCGCCTGCAAGGTGGCAGGCACCCCAGAGCCAATCATCACGGCTACATCGACTCGGCTATTCATCATCCCCTCCGGAATTTAATTAGCACCCTAACGATAAAGCCATGATACGCCTGCCTGCAGGCTGGAAACAGCGCATCTCGGTACAGCAGTGTTACGCCACAAGCAACAAATTCAGCAGCATTTGCCGCAACAACGCAAAAAGCCCCAGGGATTACTCCGTGGGGCTCACGCACCGCGCTCGGTCAGATCTGCCGCTGGTGGCGGTCGAGCTGCTCGTGGCGTTCCTGGGCTTCGATGCAGTACTTGGTGGTCGGGCTGATCAGCAAACGCTTCAGGCCAATCGGCTCACCACTGTCATCGCACCAGCCGAAGCTTTCGTCGGTGATACGGTCCAGCGCCATTTCCAGCTGCGGCAGCAAACGCTGGTCGCGGTCGATGGCATTGACCAACCAGCTACGCTCTTCTTCTACCGAAGCCACGTCAGCAGGGTCCGACGGAGTGTCGAGGCCCTCGATGGTGGCACGGCTCAACTCGATGCGCTCATGGGTTTCGACTTTCATCGACTGCAGCAGGCCGGAGAAGAAGGCGAGCTGATCAGCGTTCATGTAGTCATCGGCCGACATGGCCAGCAACTGTTCCTTGGTCATCGATTTCTCTATGAAAAATGTGCATTTGGGCGATTCGGGTGCCGCCGACGCCAGTGCATCGGCAGCGGAATTCTTCAAGCGCCAACCGGCACTCTTTTACAGGGGGCGGCAGTCTAAGGCGCCACGTCGCGTGGAGCAACTGCAATTGGGGGGGAATTTACGCCCATTGACCAGAATCCGCTGGTCGGCGCCCTGGGCGGGCATGCCTTGAGAGGGCGGGTGCATTCGAGAAGAAGCGCGCCACCTCTCAAGGCAAGCACAACGCACTCAGCGATCCTTGAACTGCGCCTCACGCTTGCCAATGAAGGCACTCATGCCTTCCTTCTGGTCTTCAGTGGCGAAGGCCGCATGGAACACTCGACGCTCGAACCGCACGCCCTCACTGAGGGTAACTTCAAAGGCCCGATTGACACTTTCCTTGACCATCATGCTCACCGGGATCGACTTGCTGGCAATGGTCGCAGCCACCTTCAGCGCTTCCTCAAGCAGCTCGGCCTGGGGCACGATGCGCGCTACAAGGCCGGCGCGCTCTGCCTCTTCGGCGCCCATCAGGCGGCCGGTCAGGCACAGTTCCATGGCCTTGGCCTTGCCGACTGCGCGGGTGAGCCGCTGGGTGCCGCCCATGCCTGGCAATACGCCCAGGTTGACCTCAGGCTGGCCGAATCTGGCATTGTCAGCGGCCAGAATGAAGTCGCACATCATCGCCAGTTCACAGCCGCCACCCAAGGCAAAACCCGACACCGCAGCAATGATCGGTTTGCGCCGGTTGGCGACGCGATCAGCATCGCTGAACAGGTCATCGACGTAGATCTGCGGGTACTTGAGGTCGGCCATTTCCTTGATGTCGGCACCGGCGGCAAACGCCTTGGCCGAGCCTGTCAGCACCACGCAGCCGATGTTCGGGTCCTTTTCCAGCTGGTCCAGGGCCTGGTTGATCTCGCCCACGATCTGCGCGTTGAGCGCATTGAGCGCCTGGGGCCGGTTGAGGGTAATCAGGCCGACCTTGCCGTGGATGTCCAACAGGATGGTTTCGAATGCCATGCAGACTGCTCCTTCAAAGATTGCGCGCAATGACCATGCGCTGAATGTCGCTGGTGCCTTCGTAGATCTGGCAAACCCGAACGTCGCGGTAGATCCGCTCCAGCGGGAAGTCACTCAGATAGCCATATCCGCCCAGGGTCTGCAAGGCATCCGAACAGACCTTTTCGGCCATTTCCGAGGCGAACAGTTTGGCCATCGACGCCTCCACCAGCGCCGGGCGCCCGGCGTCACGCAGCGCGGCGGCATGCAACACCATCTGCCGGGCCACGGCAATGCGCGTGGCCATGTCAGCCAGGCGGAACGCCACGGCCTGGTGCTCGATCAACGGCTTGCCAAAGCTCTGGCGCTCCTTGGCATAGTCGCGCGCCACCTCGAACGCGGCACGTGCCATGCCGACCGACTGGGACGCAATGCCGATACGCCCACCTTCAAGGTTGGCCAGGGCGATCTTGTAGCCCTGCCCTTCTTCGCCCAAGCGATTGGCAACGGGCACGCGCACATTGTCGAAAACGATCTGACAGGTGTCCGAGGCATGCTGCCCCAGCTTATCCTCGACCCTCGCCACCTGGTAGCCCGGCGCATCGGTGGGCACGATGAAGGCGGTGATCCCGCGCTTGCCCGCTTGCGGGTCGGTCACCGCAAACACGATGACCACACCGGCGTTCTGCCCTGAGGTGATGAACTGTTTGCTGCCGTTGAGCACATAGTGATCGCCCTCCAGACGCGCGCGGGTCTTCAGGCTGCTGGCATCGGAGCCCGCCTGGGGCTCGGTCAGGGCGAAGGCGCCGATCATCGCACCGCTGGCCAGCGGCGTCAGAAACTGCTGCTTTTGCTGCTCGGTGCCAAACTTCAGGATCGGTACGCAACCCACCGAGTTGTGCACGCTCATGATGGTCGAGCAGGCACCGTCGCCTGCGGCAATTTCTTCAAGGGCCATGGCGTAGGCCACATAGCCAGTGTCGCTGCCCCCGTACTGCTCCGGCACCAGCATGCCGAACAGGCCCAGCGCGGCCATCTCGTCGATGGCTTCACGGGGGAAGCGGTGCGCCTTGTCCCACTGTTCGGCGAACGGCCGCAGGCGTTCCTGGGCAAAGTCACGGACAGCATCAGCGATTTGTTGTTGCTCGTCAGTTACCAGCATGGTTCACCTCAATACAGGCATTCGACGGCCATGGCCGTGGCCTCGCCACCGCCGATGCAGATGGCGGCTACGCCCCGGCGCAGGTTGTTCTGGCGCAAGGCCGAAAGCAAGGTCACCAAAATCCGCGCGCCCGAGGCACCGATCGGGTGGCCCAGCGCGCAGGCACCGCCATGGATATTGACCTTGTCATGCGGCAGGTCGAGGTGCTTCATGGCTGCGAGGGTGACGACGGCAAAGGCTTCGTTGATCTCGAACAGGTCCACCTCGGCCAGGTTCCAGCCGGTGCGTTTCATCAGTTTGTCGATGGCGCCGATCGGCGCGGTAGGGAACAGCGCCGGGGCATCGGCAAAAGCGGCATGGCCATGAATGACGGCCAGGGGTTTCAAACCGCGCTTTTCAGCTTCGCTACGGCGCATCAGCACCAGTGCTGCGGCGCCGTCGGAAATCGAGCTGGCGTTGGCCGCTGTCACCGTACCGCCTTCACGGAAGGCCGGCTTGAGCTGCGGGATCTTGTCCAGACGCGCCTTGGGTGGTTGTTCGTCATCCTTGATCACGCGCTTTTCCTTGCCTACGGTGACCTCTACCGGGACGATTTCGGCGCTGAAACGGCCATTGTTGATGGCGTCCTGGGCGCGGGTCAGCGAGCTGATGGCAAAGGCATCCTGGGCTTCGCGGCTGAAGCCGCCAGCCTGCGCACAATCCTCGGCGAAGGTGCCCATCAGGCGCCCTTTGTCGTAAGCGTCTTCCAGGCCGTCCATGAACATGTGGTCAATGATCTTGCCATGCCCCATGCGGTACCCACTGCGGGCCTTGTCCAGCAGGTAGGGCGCGTTGGTCATGCTCTCCATGCCACCGGCCACCACCACATCGGCGCTGCCAGCCAGCAGCAGGTCATGGGCCATGATCGCCGCCTGCATGCCCGAACCACACATCTTGTTCAGGGTGGTGCAGGTGGTGTGTTTATCCAGGCCGGCGCCCAGCGCCGCCTGACGTGCAGGCGCCTGCCCCAGGCCTGCCGGCAGCACACAACCGAACAGCACCTGCTCGACGCTGGTGGCCTGGATGCCGGCGCGCTCGACGGCGGCGCGGATTGCGGCGGCGCCCAGTTGCGGCGCGGTCAGGCTCTTGAGGTCGCCCTGCAGGCCGCCCATGGGCGTGCGCACGGCGCTGACGATGACAATCGGGTCGTTGGCGAGGGTCATGTTCATTTCTCCTTACTTGGCAGCCATGCGCAGTGCGCCGTCGAGGCGGATCACCTCGCCGTTGAGCATGCTGTTCTCGATGATATGGCGGGCCAGTGCGGCGTATTCCTGCGGGCGGCCCAGGCGTGGCGGGAACGGTACGCCAGCGGCAAGCGAGTCGCGCACTTCCTGGGTCATGCCGGCCATCATGGGCGTCTCGAAAATGCCCGGGGCGATGGTCATTACGCGGATACCGAAACGCGCCAGCTCACGGGCCGCTGGCAGCGTGAGGCTGGCGATGGCGCCCTTGGACGCGGCGTAGGCGGCCTGGCCGATCTGCCCGTCATAGGCGGCGATGGACGCGGTGTTGATGATCACGCCCCGTTCAGCGCCTTCGTCAGCGTGGCCCTCGGCCATTGCCGCCGCCGTCAGGCGCAGCAGGTTGAAGGTGCCAATCAGGTTGACGTTGATGACCTTGGCGAAGCTCGCCAGCCCATGCGGCCCTTGCTTGCCCAGGACCTTTTCGGCACCGACGATACCGGCGCAGTTGACCAGACCATGAATGCTGCCAAACGCGCTGACGGCGGCGTCGACCGCAGCCTTGGCGGCCTGCTCGTCGCTGATGTCAGCGACCGCGAAACGGGCGTTGTCGCCCAGTTCACGTGCCTTGGCTTCGACGGCCTGGGCATTAAGGTCGACCAGCATGACCTTGGCTCCCGCCTCGATCAGCATCTGTGCGGTGGCGGCACCGAGCCCGGAAGCCGCGCCGCTGACGATGAAATGTTTGTTGATGATCTGCATGATGGGTCCCTCAGGCGCTGGCGCTGGCGGCCAGTAGCGCGTGTTGTTTGGCGATTTCCTGGTTGCGCAGGATGAAGCGTTGCAGCTTGCCGCTCGGGGTCTTGGGCAGCTCGCTGACGAATTCGATTTCACGCGGGTAAGCGTGGGCATACAGGCGCTGACGCACGTGTTGGCGCAAGGTCTCTTCCAGCTCGGCGGTTCCTGGCACACCGTTGGCCAATACCACGAAGGCCTTGATCAGTTCGGTGCGCTCGGGGTCGGGCTTGCCGATCACCGCCGCTTCGATGACTGCCGGGTGTTCGATCAGCGCGCTTTCCACATCGAACGGGCCAACCCGGTAGCCGGAGGTGGTGATCACGTCGTCGCTGCGGCCGACAAAACTGATGCTGCCGTCAGCGTTGAGCTCGACGGTGTCGCCGCTGAGGTAGTACTTGCCCACGAAAGATCGGGTAGGCACACCGTGGTAACCGCCGAACCAGCACAGCGGCGATTGCTCGCGGTCAACCGCCAGGATGCCTGGCTGGCCGATTGGCAACTCTGCGCCCTGTTCATCCAGCACGACGATGCGGTGACCGGGAATGGCGAACCCGGCTGACCCCAGGTGTACCGGGTGTTTGAGGTCATGATGGTTGCACAGCACCATGCCCAGTTCGGTCTGGCCGTAATGATCGTGGATGGTCACACCCAGCTCATCGGCGAACCAGCGAATCACCTCCGGGTTGAGCGGTTCGCCCGCGCTGCTGACGACCCGCAGGCGCCCCTTGATCGGCGCGGAAAACGCGCTACCCGCGGCAATCAGCAGCCGATAGGCCGTGGGTGACCCCGCCAGGTTGGTGATGCCCAACTTGTCGATGACCCGCGCGCAGTTCTCGACGCTGAACGGGCCATCGTAGAAGGTGGTGGCGTGGCCCAGCGACAGCGGGCCGGTCACCGCGTAATACAGGCCATACGCCCAGCCTGGGTCGGCCAGGTTCCAGAAGTTGTCCTCGGGGCGCAGGCCGATGGCATCGCGCATGTAGCCCTGGAAGGCCACGATCGCGCGCAGCGGCACCTCCAAGGGTTTGGCAGGGCCGGTGGTGCCGGAGGTGAACATCAGCAGAAACGGGTCATCGCCCGAGCGCATGACTGGCTCACAAGCGGCTGAGGCCGTCGCCAGGCATTGCTGGAAATCCAGCTCGCCACTGCGGGCCTTGACCGTGATGATCGTCGGGCAAGCCTGCACATCGTCCAGCTTGGCGCGATTGTGGCTGTCGGTGACGACGACCCGGGCGTGGGACTGCTCAAGACGGTGTTCGATGGCCTTGGGCCCGAACGCGGTGAACAGTGGCTGGTACACCGCCCCCAGGCGCCAGGTGGCGAGAATGGTGACCAGCAGCTCGGGGGTACGCGGCATCAGGCCGGCAACCCGGTCGCCGGCACCCACGCCCTGCGCCTTGAGCACATTGGCAAAACGGGCAGCTTGCGCCTTCAGCTGATCGAAACTGTAGCGCGTGCTGTTGCCCTCGCGGTCCTCGTGGATCAGCGCCAGCTTGCCGTCAACGGCATGCCGATCACAGCATTCGACACAGGCATTGAGGGCAGCGAGGTTGCCATGCAGCGCCGTGCTGGCGGCCTGGGCAAGGTCGAACGCTCGAACGGCCTCGGCGTAATCACGCATCGTCGGACTCCTGGTTCTTGTTTTTGGAGTTTAACCATCAGTCCGACGATGTTCGCGCCGCTCAATCGAGGCGGCAATGGCCAAAGCTGTCAATCTGGATGACCGGTTTGGCCGCCCTCGTTCACCCCGCTGCGCGCTTGGCTGCACGCAGGTAGGACTGGGTGAGCTCGCTGATCAGGCGCTCGGTATCCACGCTCTGCTGTTCCCGCAGGCGGCTTAACTGCTCCTCGAGCGCTGTTGGCGACAATGCAGGCTGCTGAGCCTGTAGCCGAATGATGCGCTGGGTGTAGTCCGCACTGATGGCATCGAACATCCTGCCATGTTGCTGACGCAGGTAACGGCGCCAGAACTCACGCTGGCTCAGGCTATCGGTAAGGGCTTCGAGGGTCTGTGCGCGGGTAACGTGCAGGAATGCAGCCTCTACCTGGGCCTGGGTCAGCTCGGCAGCGTCGGGGTAGCGCATGGCAGACGGCTGGTTGGGCAGCGTCAAGCGGCTGCGAAGCTGCACCCTGTAGGCCAGCCCCAGTGCCAACTGGTCGAAATGCTCCCCCGTGGCCTGACGCTGTCGGCTGTCCCGGTAGGCCACCCATTCCAGCTGGTCCAGTCGAAACAACTGGCGGCCCAGCTCCAGCAACTCGCCCCTGCTTTCAGGGTTCAGCGCGCGGATTTCGGCCTGCGCCTGCCTCACCACCAGTTGAAGTGCACTGAAACGGTTGGCAACTGCGTCCGAACAGGAGAGTGGCTGATCGGCACGTTCAAAGACGTCCCGACAAAGCACCGGGTCCCCATCCAGCGCTTCGAGCAATGACCACACGCCTTCCACCAGCGCAGCACGCCCTCCGCCTGCCTGACTGTAGTCAGCCGTGAACTCCAAGCGCGCCAGCAACCTGAATAGCCCACTGCTGCCAGGTTGCTCCAGTAACCGCTGCCATAGCGCGTCCCTGGTCACCTGGGCCGCCTCGTCGGCATGTCCGACCATGAGCGTACGGGCCCTGGGCAGGTCAATGAGCGCTGAAGCCTCAGGCAGGTGCCCGTGCTCATCGATGACATCGAGTGCGTACAGCCTACGTAGCTGCACGGCCGGCAGTGGGTTGCGCTCGACCAAAAGGGCACGCCGAAATGCATAGGGCATTTCCTGGATCTCGTTCGGCACCCTGCGCAGTTGGTTGTCGCGCAGGTCAGCATGCTCGAGCAAACCGCACAGCTCCAGGCGTTGCGGCCAGACGCCCAAGCGGCAATGACGAAGGTTCAGGCTGCTCAACCAGGAAAATTGATGGAGCCTCAAGTCAAGCACCTCCAGCCGGTTATAGCTGAGGTCAAGGTGAGCAAGATTGGGCAGGTCGTGCAAAATCTCGATTGCCTGCGCATCGAGCCGAATCTGGTTATGCGCCAGGCGCAGCACGCGAATGTCCGGTAGATATGCAATACCCCTTGGCAGGCGCAACAACTGGTTCTGACTGAGGTTCAGGTGCGTCAGGGCAGTGAACGGGCGAAGGAAATCAACCGGGATATCAGTGACCTGCGAATCGTTCAGGCTCAGCACCGTGATGCGATGAAAATCAATTTGTGCCGGTAACGGCGGCAGCGTGTTCAGGTGCCCGCCGCTCAGCGACAAACGCTGCCCATGCGCTTGCCCATCGCCTGCCGGCACGCTTTCGCCTTGCAGCCGCCATGCGCGCAGAATGCTGTCTGCCGTCAACCTGCGCGCGGCTTGCCGACCGGCCTGCAACTCGGCACCGACCCAGTGGTTGAGGTGCTGCACCAGTTGATCATGATCGTCCTGCAACGCCACCAGGGCCTCGAACGCTGGACGCGGGCCTTGCTGCAAACGCGCCTGCTCGGCATCCAGCGCTTGCTCATCCAGGCCAGGATAGAGTGAGCGCAAGTGGTCGCGGATGATCGCCTGTTCATCCCTGGGGCCAGCCGAAGGGCGGCCGCTGAGTGGGTACCCGACGCGCCCATCGTCCAGACGACGACCTGGATTGAACCAGGCGCCTTGCTCTGGCCAACGGAGCATACGTACAACCCCCGAATGCGAAGCGGGTAACCGGCTCAGCAGTTGCTCGCGCAGCTGGTTTGCCGAACCCTTGGCTGTCAGCTGCATAGCTGCCCGCTGCGCTGGGGTAAGCGCAGCAACGATTGCCTCGAAAATGCAGCCAGGCTCTTCAAGCGTAACCACCTGCTGCTCACCCAGGCCGTTGTAGACCTCAAACGTGCCTTCATGGTGGACCAGTATGCGTTCCGCCTCACTGTGCCCGCCGCTACCCAGGTGTTTGACCGAGCGCCCATCCACCGCGCCATCGCGCAAGTCGATGTCGAGATTTTCGGGTTCAAAGCTGTCCAGCAACGTGAGCACCAACTCGCCTGTCACATCGTTGTAAGCCGTGCTCAGGTAAAGCCCAGCCAGCCCCTGGTTCAAGCGTGCCAGACGCAGCAGTGCGTTCGCGTTACTCGCGCACGACAACGGCAGGCGTTGCTCAGCCCGCGCCATTGCGCGCTCAACTCCGCCCGCCTGGCCAGCCACTTCGTTGACGTAGGCCGCAGGCAAGCCAGGGAAGTCCCGTTTGACCAACAGGCTCAAAGGGTCTTCGGCAAACGGCTGCGCTGTCAGGTGGCTAAACAACTGCGGGCGCAATTGCGCCTCATGCGCCAGCGTCTGCTCCAGCCCCTTGCCAACCCCTGGCTGGCCCTCGCTCCAGGCCAGCAACTCACTGTCCGATGGCATCAAGGTCTGCAGGCGAACACGTGCGAAGAACGTGTCAATGCGTGCATGCGCCTGGAAAGCACGCAGGGTTTGCCCAAGGTTCACCGGCGCAGGCCGGTTCTCCACCAGCACACCGCGCAACTCGTCCTCATTGACACCCGCCACCTGCAATATCCGCTCGGCCTGTCGAGGTTCGATAGGCGGATGTTGCGGCCACAGCACATCGAGCATGCGTGCAGGCTCCTGCCATGTCAGCGGTTGCGCGCGCATCAGTCGCCAGCCTCGCTCACCGTTGTGCAGCACAATCGGCCCATAACCCCCCTCACCCGCGGCGTGGCGCAGCCGATATGGGCCATCGGGTATTGGCTGATGCACCTCGTGGTAGCGTCCGTCGAGACGGACCCAGCGACGCCCTCCCTCGCCGTAGCGCCCTTCTTCGAGCAAGTCGATGGTGCCTGGCATGGATCGATAGTTCGCGGCGTCGAAGTGCCACAGGCGAGCACGCCCATTGCCCAGCGTTACAGGCTCAAGACTTGCGACAAACGCGCTGCGCAGGTAACTGACCCCCGCCACGGTGGCAGCGGTGGCAGCCAGGGTTTCGGCGACGCCCAGCAGATGCTCCAGTGCTTCGTGCTGATGGCCCCTGGACCAGTCCCTTACACCTTCGAACACTTCCGAGCAGGTCTGGACTACTAGCTGCCCCAACAACAAGGCCCCCACGACCGGAATGAAAAACACCGCCAGGTTCACCAGGTCCAGTCCCACGGCCTTCCACTCCGCGTGCCTGGCGCGCACCGCCAGGCTATCCGCATCGGTCGTCGGTACCAGCAACAACCGGGCATCCCCTTTGACCCGTTGCACTTGCTGGGTAGCCAGTTGCGCGAAAATACCCGCCCCCTGTGTTGCACCTTCGAGCTGCAGGCCTGGTTGGTCGTCCTTCAGGCGCTTGGCGAGAGTAGTGACGAAATCTGCACGGTGCTCAAGGCTGATCAGTTGAGTGAAGTACTGCCAGTAGTCAGCGCTCTGCAGCAGCCGCGCCAGGGCGCTGTTCATGGCCTGCGCAGTGGCGAAGAAACGCAGCGCCTGATGGGGGTCACTGGGGAGGTACAGCACGACACCCCGGTCATCCCCGGCAGTGTCACGCAACGGGATCAGCAAGCCATCAGCCACCGGTTGCTCAAGGGCCGTCAGCAGCATGGGCGTGCCTTTTAGCCCTTGCTGCCGATGCGCTTGGCCGTGGTCCGCCACTTCACGCAAGGCAATCTGTACATCGGTACTGATGGCGCCCTGCAAAGCGGCCACTTCGGTCGCAAGCTTGAGGCCTGAGCGCTTGTCCTCGGCCAGCGTCGCCAAGGTGGCCGGGTGAAAGATCCTTTCCAGCTCATCTTGATAGCGCTGGCCAACGTTCAGTGTGCGGCAGGCCTCGATCAACGCCTCCAGTGACGCATTCAAAGGTTGCTCGCGGCCAGGCAATACTAACCCCGTACCCTTGTAGTAACCCGTGCCAGCAGCAAAATTGCGCATCAGCCGCAGCAGCCCGTTTTCACGCGTCTGGCTGTACTCGTAGGTGGGCTGCAAGGTGCCGGGCAGAGTGCCGAAGCGCGGCGCAATCCGCAGCCATTCGAGCTGGGCAAATGCCTGCCCGTCTGGCAACGGTGCATCCAGCAGTGCCGCCAGGTGCTGCTCGGCAAACTGCTGGAGTGGCAGTAGCTCAACCGTGAGCTCACGCAAGCGGGCCTGGCTCGCATGGTGCGCGTTCAGGCTGGTACGCAGGGTGTTGATCTGGCCTTTTGAAGCTCGCTTGAGCCACTCGGGTAACGTGGCGCCAATGAACGTGTCGTGGCCAGTGGTGGGGTTGGGCATGGTGGGCTCCCTGGGTAGTGGGCGGAGTCAACCATGCTGCATAAGCGTCAGATCAAGACGCAGAGGGAAGCGGCCCGCGAGGCCTTGCCACTGCAGCGCCCTCAGTGCCCCGAATCGCGTGCCTGAATCAATGCCCGGTAGTGCCCCGGGTTACAGCCAAACCACTTGCGAAACGCCTTGTAGAACGAACTGCTGTCGGCAAACCCAAGGCGCTCGGCGATCTCGCCCATGGCCGCCTCTTCCTGGCTTAACCAGGCGATGGCCAGCTCACGGCGCACGCTGTCTTTCAAGCCCTGGTAGTTCTGGCCCTCCTCGGCCAGGCGCCGGCGCAAGGTCGAGGGCGACAGGCACAACTGGCGCGCCAGGCTGTCACCGTCGGGCCAATGCTCCGGGGCCAGGCGCAGCAGGTCGGTGCGGATACGCCGCCCAAGGCTTGCAGGGTCACGGTATTTGACCAGGATGTTGCCCGGCGCTTCGGCAAGAAAGCGCTGCAGTTCCTCCTCGCTGCGCCGCAGTGGCAGCTCGAGGCATTCGGCGGCGATGATCATGCGCGTGCGCGGGCGCTCGAACTGCAGGTTCTCCGAAAACATCACCCGATAGTCGTCACAGAAAGGGGGTTCGGCACAGCGCAGGTCGATGGCCAAAATCGGGATGCGCCGCCCGGCCAGCCAGCAGGCCACGCCATGCACGATCATCCAGAAGGTGAAATACGTGAAGGCGCGACGTGGTTCGTCACGCGGCTCGTTGATGACGATCTCGGCCAGGCCTTCCTGGCGAACCAAACTTGGCTGCAGGTCTTCGAGCATCAGCGACAGGAACGCCAACGCGGTTTCCAGCGCCGTGCCCAAGCTCGGCTGGCCCATGCTCGCCCGGCACATGAACGCCAGGCTGCCGCTGCGCAGGCCACGCGGGTCCATGGCGAAGAACTCGTCATTGCATCGCCGCGCCAGCAAACGCCAGAGGCGGGCATAGGCGTCGGCACTGACCCGGGCAGCGGGCAGGTGCAAGTGCTCGACGGCAATGCCAGCCCGCGCCAGCAAGCCGCTGTCGGGTTCACCCTTCGGGCAGGTCTGCAACAGCGCTTCGCGTACCAGTTGCATGGATATAGTGTCTTTATCGCTCATCGACAGTCCTGTCGGTTCTGTGCCGGCCATGTTAGGGCGCCCAGTTGAAAACAGCCATCACAGCCCCGCCGCCAGGCTCAAGAAGGCCTGGATCAGGCGCAGTTCGCGGCGGCGCTCCAGGCAGCCAATCATGTGCTGGTTGAGCAGGCCGTCGCCGGCCAGCGGCCGAGCCACCACCCTGGGGTCATGGGCCACTTCAGTGGACGACACAACGCCAATGCCCAGCTCCGAGGCCACCGCTTCGGTCACTGCCTCGCGGCTGTCCAGCTCCAACAGTACCCGCGGCTGCACGCCCGCCTTGGCGCAGGCCTTGTCAAAGGTGCGCCGGGTGGTGGAGCTCGGCTCACGCAGCACCATGATCTGCTGGTGCAGTTCGGCCAGCGGCAAGTCCCCTTCGCCACTGGCCCAGGCATGCCCCGCCGGCAGCAAGGCGCACAGGCGCGATTCACACAGGCTCTGCAAATGCAGGCCCTTGCGCGGTTCGATCTCGGTCAGCACGGCCACGTCGGCATGCTCGCTGAGCAACGCAGCCAGGGTTTCCTGGGCATTGCCCAGGCGCAGGTTGACAGTAATGCCCGGGTAGCGCTCGCGCAGCAGGGCAAGCATCGGCATGACCCGGTGCGGGCCGTCGGCGGCCACTTCCAGGCGCCCGGTCAGCAATTGCCGGTTGGCCTCGAGCATGGCCTGGGCCTCTTCCGCCAAGCCGAACATGGCGCGGGTGATGGCTGCCAACCGCGTGCCCTCCTCGGTCAGCTCCACGCGCCGGGCGGTACGCCGCAACAAGGTGATCTGGTAGTGCTCTTCCAGCGCCTTGACGTGGCCGGTGACGGCCGGCTGGCTGATGAACAACCGCGCCGCAGCGCGGGTGAAGCTACCTTCACGCGCCACCGCATCGAAGGCACGCAGCTGGAACAGGTTCATATCTATCGGCCCGACTTATGGCTGGCATAACAACAAACAATTTGATTGATAGCACAGTGAATTGCAACCTTGGCTCCGTAGTTTCAGCGCCAGATTTTTCGGCTCACCACCCGCCGCTTGTGAGGAACCACGGAATGAGCAACGCCCCGATACTGCTGACCCCCGGCCCCCTGACCACTTCAGCCCGTACCCGCCAAGCCATGCTGGTGGACTGGGGCTCCTGGGACCGCGACTTCAACCAACTCACGGCCAGTGTCTGCGAGCAATTGCTGGCGATCATCGACGGCAGCGCCAGCCACCACTGCGTGCCCCTGCAAGGCAGCGGCACCTTCGCCGTGGAAGCCGCCATCGGCACCCTGGTACCGCGTGACGGCAAGGTGCTGGTGTTGATCAACGGGGCCTACGGCCAACGCCTGGCGAAGATCTGCAAGGTGCTGGGGCGCACCTACAGCACCTTCGAAACCGCCGAAGACCAGCCGACCACTGCCGCCGACGTCGACCGCCTGCTGGCTGCCGACCCGGGTGTCACCCACGTGGCGCTGATCCACTGCGAAACCAGCACCGGCATCCTCAACCCGCTGCCAGAGATCGCCCAGGTGATCAAACGCCACGGCAAGCGCCTGATCATCGATGCCATGAGCTCGTTCGGCGCCCTGCCGATCGATGCCCGCGCAGTCCCCTTCGAGGCATTGATCGCCGCCTCCGGCAAATGCCTGGAAGGCGTACCTGGCATGGGCTTCGTCTTCGCCGAAAAAACCGCACTGGCCGCAGCCGAAGGCAACGCCCACTCCCTGGCCATGGACCTGTACGACCAGCACACCTACATGGCCAAGACCGGCCAGTGGCGCTTCACCCCACCCACCCACGTGGTCGCGGCGCTGCACGAAGCACTGCAACAGTACAACGAGGAAGGCGGCCTGCCCGCCCGCCACCAGCGCTACGCCGACAACTGCAAGACGCTGCTGGACGGCATGGCCACCATCGGCCTGCGCAGTTTCCTGCCCGCCGACATCCAGGCGCCGATCATCGTCACCTTCCATGCCCCGAACGACGCCCGCTACCAGTTCAAGGACTTCTACGAGCGGGTCAAGGCCAAGGGCTTCATCCTCTACCCCGGCAAGCTGACCCAGGTCGAAACCTTCCGCGTCGGCTGCATCGGCGTGGTCGGGCCAGACGGCATGCAGGCCGCCGTGAATGCCGTGGCCGACGTACTGCGGGAAATGGAAGTACTGACCATCTGACCCTTTGCCCACCCGACTTCAGGAAATAGCGCACATGAACTACAGCAACCCAACACAGCTGCAAGCCGCCATCCTCGACTGGGCCGGCACCGTGGTCGATTTCGGCTCGTTCGCCCCGACGCAGATCTTCGTCGAAGCCTTCGCCGAGTTCGATGTCCAGGTCTCCATCGAAGAAGCCCGTGGCCCGATGGGCATGGGCAAGTGGGACCACATCCGCACCCTGTGCAACGTGCCAGACATCGCCGAGCGCTACCGCAAGGTGTTCGGCCGCACCCCGACCGACGATGACGTCACGGCGCTCTACAACCGCTTCATGCCGCTGCAGATCGAAAAGATCGCCGTGCACTCGGCGCTGATCCCCGGCGCGCTGGACACCCTCACCGGCCTGCGCCAGGGCGGCCTGAAGATCGGCTCGTGCTCGGGTTACCCGAAGGTGGTCATGGACAAGGTGGTGGAGCTGGCCGCGCAGAACGGCTACGTGGCCGACCATGTGGTGGCCACCGACGAAACCCCGAATGGCCGCCCATGGCCGGCCCAGGCCCTGGCCAACGTGATTGCCCTGGGCATCGATGACGTGGCGGCCTGTGTGAAGGTCGATGACACCGTACCGGGCATCCTCGAAGGCCGTCGTGCGGGCATGTGGACCGTGGCCCTGGTGTGCTCCGGCAATGCCTTGGGGCTGACCTGGGAAGGCTACCAGGCGCTGAGTGCCGAGGCGCTGGAGAGCGAGCGCAAGCGCATTCATGCGCTGTTCGCCAGTTCCCGCCCGCACTACCTGATCGACACCATCAACGAGCTGCCCGAGGTGATTGCCGATATCAACCAGCGCCTGGCCAAGGGCGAGATGCCGCAGGCCTGCTGACCGTCGCGCTTGGCGCCTGGGGTTGCCTTGCAGCCCCAAGCGCGCATCTGGGTTGTTTTCCAGGGCCATTCTGTACATTGCGCCGTGACTGCGAAACTCAATAATCGGGCCACCTCTTTCCTGACGATTACACCGCAAAGGGAACACCGATGAGCACGCATACCCGCAACAGACGGCTGACGGTACCGCAGCTGGTGGCCATGAAAGGCCGGCAGAAAATCGTTTCGCTGACGGCCTACTCCAGCGCTATTGCCAAGGTCATCGACCCGCTGGTCGATTTCATTCTGGTGGGTGACTCCACCGCGATGGTCGGCTACGGCCGCCCGTCCACCCTGGGCATGCGCCTGGACGAGATCATTGGCCATACCCGGGCGGTCGTAGACAGCACGCGCCTGGCCTGCGTGATCGCCGACATGCCATTCGGCAGTTACCAGGAATCCCATGAGCAGGCGTTTCGCAACTGCGCCCAGGTACTCGCCAGCACCGGTTGCGACGCGGTAAAGCTGGAGGCCAACCAGGCCTTGGCAAGCACCGTGGCGTTTCTGGTCGCGCGCGGCATACCGGTCATGGCGCACATCGGCCTGATGCCGCAGTTCATCAATGTGATGGGCGGCTACAAGGCCCAAGGCATGAGCCCCGACAGTGGCGCTGCACTGCGTGCCGATGCGCGGGCCAACCTTGAGGCCGGTGCCTTCAGCCTGGTGCTCGAAGGCGTGGCCGAACCCATTGCCCGCGCCATCACCGAGGCCACCGACAAACCGACCATCGGCATTGGTGCCTCACCCGCTTGCGATGGCCAGGTGCTGGTCACCGAAGACCTGCTGGGGCTGGGCGGCGAGCACGTGCCACGCTTCGTCAAGCAGTATGCCGACGTCGGCCAGGTGATCCGCGAGGCCTGCGCCCGCTACGCTGACGAAGTGCGCGACGGCGCCTTCCCCGAAATGCATCACTGCTACGGGGTCTGAGCCTCGTCCTGAATCGCCTTGACCAGGCGTTGCAGCGCCTGGCCAATGTCCTTGTCCCAGTCCAGCGTGTAGCACAGCCGCAGGTGGCCCTGCCAAAGGCCACGTTGGCTGAAGATTTCCCCCGGCGCGATGACGATGCGCTGGGCCAACAGCCGCTCGAAGACCCGGCGCATGTCCACCGGCCGGGTCGCCGCCAGCCACAGGCTCGCCCCGCCCTGCGGCTCGACGATACGCAGGCAGCCTTGGCCGTGGGCTTCCAGCAACGCCTTCATGTGCAGCATGCGAGCGCGCAGCAACGGCCGCAGGCGTTGCAGATGCTGCTCTACCCGACGCGAGGTGAACAACCTGGCGATCGCCTTCTGGCGAATCGGTGACAACCGGAAACCGCGCTCCAGAAACACGTGCTGCAAGCGCTCGGCATGGCGCCTGCAAAGCAGATAGCCATAAGGCGCCTCGGCACCGATCACCTTGTCGAAGGCAGCGAACACCAACAGCCGGTCGGGGTCGGCGAAATCCCGATAGCGCGGCGCCGCCTCGTGGAAACACAATTCGCCATACCCGTCGTTCTCGAACAGCCACACCTCGCGCTCGGCCAGCCAGCGGCAGATCTGCTGCTTGTCCTCGGCCGGCATAAGGCCACCCTGAGGCGCATTGGTGGTTGACGACAGCACTGCCAGGCGTACCGGCGCGTTGCTCAGCAGTTGATGCAACTGCTGCAGGTCGAACCGACCGTCGTCGCCCAAGGGCACTTCGATGATGGTCATGCGCGCGGCCTGCAACTGCCTCAGTACCGCCCAGCTGCAGGGCGACTCGACCAGCGCCACCTCGCCTTCGAGGTTCAGGGCACGCACCGCCAGCTCCAGCATGCTGCGCAGGTCGGCACCGATGAACACGTGCTCGGCTTGCCAGCAAAGCTGCGCCGAGCGGGTATAAATGCCCGCCAGCACGCTGCGCAATTCAGGTTCACCGAACGGTTGATACAGCGGCGCTTGGGCACGCGGGTATTGGCGCGCCAGCTCCCGTTCGATCATCAGCAGCGGTTTATCCAGCGACAGCAGCATGGCCGGCGCATCACTGCCAAGGGCCAGCATGCCAGGCTGGCGAGCGCTGGCAAACACGGTGTCGAGCAAGCTCGCGGAGGGTTCCCTGAGCAACGGCGCGCTGCGGGTGACGGTGAAGTAGCCCCGCTTGGGCCGCGCAATCACCCGCCCCTGGTCCTCGAGCAGCGCATAGGCGTACTTGGTGCTGGAGACCGAAACACTCAGCCGCTGGGCCAGATCGCGCAGCGACGGCATGCGCTGCTCCACGTCGCAAGGCGCCGCCTCGATCCAGTCGAGCAGGTAGCGGTAGACCGCCTGGTAGGTGAAGCCGGGTTTGTCGCGGTTGCGGGTATCCATACTCAGGCATCGTAGGCAGATAACGGCCACAGGGTAAACGAAAGCCCCTGCCCAGCGTCCAGCATCAGCGGCGTAACCTTTACTCCGGCAACTGCACCTGCGGCTTGGTCGCGGCAAAAATCGCCCAGCTCGACACGAACAACGCCGCGATCAACGGCCCGATCACGAACCCGTTGAGCCCGAACACCGCCAGCCCGCCCAAGGTGGAAACCAGGATCAGGTAGTCTGGCATGCGCGTATCCTTGCCCACCAGAATCGGCCGCAGCACGTTGTCCACCAGGCCGATCACCAGCACGCCGAACGCGCTCAGGATCACCCCCGGCAATATCGCCCCGGTCAGCAGGAAGTACGCCGCCACCGGCGCCCACACGATGCCCGCCCCCACCGCTGGCAACAGCGACAGAAACGCCATCAGCACCGCCCACACCAGCGCGCTCGGAATATCCAGCACCCAGAAGATCAGACCACCCAGCGCGCCCTGAGTAATGGCAACCAGCACGTTGCCCTTGACCGTCGCCCGCACCACTCGGTTGAACTTCAGCTGCAACCGGCGCTTCTGGTGCTCGGGCAGTGGCACCGCCAACCGCACTCGCCTGGCGACTTCCGGCCCCTCACGCAGAAAGAAGAACAACAGGTACATCATGATGCCGAAGCTGATCAGGAACTCGAACGTGCCCTGGCCAAAGTTGAATGCCTGGCTGGCCAGCACCTGGCTGCCCTGCGTGGCCCACTTGGTGATCTTGTCGCGCAGCCCATCCAGGTTACCCATGCCCATGCTGTCCAGGCTGTGCTGCGCGAAGGCCGGCAGCATGTCTTTGCCGCGCTCGACGTAGCCGGCGATATCCAGTTGCCCGCTCTCGATGCGCTGGTACAGCGTGGCGCCCTCCTGTACCAGTAGGGCACTGGTGATGATGACCGGCAGCACCGCCACCAGCAGGCACACCATCAAGGTGGTGAACGCTGCCAGGTTGCGCCGCCGCCCAAAGCGGATCAGCAGGTTTCGCTGCAAGGGGGCAAACAGGATGCCCAGTATCACCGCCCAGAAGATCGCACCGTAGTACGGCAGCAGGATCCAGATGAAGGCAATGGTCACCAGCGTCAGGAGGACTGCCAGGGCTTTGTTCTGTAGAGCGGTTTGGTTCATGGCACTTCCTCGCGGGTTCTTGGACATTAGTGCCCGCCGCTGCCGCAAAAGTGCCGCTGCTCCGTTGATTCAGGTCAATACGCTGTGGCCGGCAGATGCTTAGCATCCGCGCCTTTTGCCCCGGTGCGTCCATGAACCCTCCCGCCAAGCCCGAACTGCTGGCCCCCGCCGGCTCCCTCAAGAGCATGCGTTATGCCTTCGCCTATGGCGCCGACGCGGTCTATGCCGGCCAGCCGCGCTACAGCTTGCGGGTGCGCAACAACGAATTCGACCACGCCAACCTGGCGCTGGGCATCCAGGAAGCACACGCCCTGGGCAAGCACTTCTACGTGGTGGTCAACATCGCCCCGCACAATGCCAAGCTCAAGACCTTCCTCAAGGACCTCGCACCGGTAATCGCGATGGCACCGGATGCGCTGATCATGTCCGACCCCGGCCTGATCATGCTGGTGCGCCAGCACTACCCAGGGATGCCGGTACACCTGTCGGTGCAGGCCAACACGGTCAACTGGGCCAGCGTGCAGTTCTGGCAACAGCAGGGGATAAGCCGGGTGATTTTGTCGCGGGAGCTGTCGCTGGAGGAGATCGAAGAAATCCGCCAGCAGGTGCCGAGCATGGAGCTGGAGGTTTTCGTCCACGGCGCGCTGTGCATGGCCTATTCCGGCCGCTGCCTGCTGTCGGGCTACCTCAACAAGCGCGACGCCAACCAGGGCAGCTGCACCAATGCCTGCCGCTGGAAGTACCAGGCCACGCCCGCCGGCGAAGACGCCACGGGCGACATCGTGCGCCAGGTCGAGCCGACCCTGGGCCTCGGTGCGCCCACCGAGCACGTCTTCCTGCTGCACGAAAGCAACCGCCCAGACGACGCGATGCCAGCGTTCGAGGACGAGCACGGCACCTACATCATGAACGCCAAGGACCTGCGCGCCATCCAGCACGTCGGGCGCCTGGCCGGCATGGGCGTGCACTCGCTGAAGATCGAGGGCCGGACCAAGTCGCACTTTTACTGCGCCCGCGCGGTGCAGTCGTACCGCCAGGCGATCGATGACGCCGTGGCCGGCCGGCCTTTCGATCGCGCCCTGATGGACAACCTCGAATCCCTGGCCCAGCGCGGTTACACCGAAGGTTTTCTGCGCCGGCATGTGCACGACGAGTACCAGAACTACCAGCGTGGCAACTCGCTGTCCGAACGCCAGCAGTTCGTCGGCGAGCTGACCGGCGCGCGCGTGGACGGCCTGGCCGAGGTCAAGGTCAAGAACCGCTTCGCCGTGGGCGACCACCTGGAGCTGATGACACCGCGTGGCAACTACCATTTCGACCTGCACCGCCTGTGCGGCCGCCAGCAGCAAGCCCTCGAAGTAGCCTCTGGGGACGGCCATGTGGTGTACCTGCCGATCCCTGAACAGGTCTCCCTGGAGTACGGCCTGCTGATGCGCGACCTGCGCCACGAAGAAGCCGCCGCCTGACAACGCTGTAATGTGCAGCTCAGCTGGCTGACAGCCGGCACAGGCGAACATCGGGGCTCTCTCGCATGAGGCCTCGCCATGTTGCGCACCCCCTCCCGTCGTACCTTCGTCAAAGGCCTGGGCGCCGCCACCACACTGGCAGGCCTGGGCCTGTGGCGGCCGCTGGCCCAGGCAGCCGATGGCCGCGACCTGGCCGGGCAGCACTTCGAGCTGTCGGTCGGCCAGCGCGCCGTCAATATCACCGGCCGCCCGCGCACAGCCCTCACCGTCAACAACAGCCTGCCCGGCCCGGTGCTGCGCTGGCGCGAAGGTGATACGGTCAGCCTGCGCGTGCGCAACCACCTCGATCAGGCCACCTCGATCCATTGGCATGGCATCCTTCTGCCGGCCAACATGGACGGCGTCCCTGGCCTGAGCTTTGCCGGTATCGAGCCCGGGGGCAGCTACCTCTACCAGTTCACCCTGCGCCAAAGCGGCACCTACTGGTACCACAGCCATTCCGGGCTGCAGGAGCAGGCGGGGGTGTATGGGGCGATCGTCATCGAACCCCGCGAAGCCGAGGCGCACCGCTACCAGCGTGACCATGTGCTGCTGTTCAGCGACTGGTCGGACCAGCCTCCCGAGCAACTGCTGGCGACCCTGAAGAAGCAGTCCGACGCCTTCAACTACCACAAGCGCACGCTCGGTGACTTCATCGATGACGTGGCCGACAACGGCTGGGGCGCTACGGTCGCCGAACGCATGGGCTGGGCAAGCATGCGCATGAGCCCCACCGACCTTGCCGATATCAGCGCAGCCACCTACACCTACCTGCTCAATGGCCAGGCGCCGGACGGCAACTTCACCTGCCTGTTCCAACCGGGTGAAACCGTGCGCCTGCGACTGATCAATGCCTCGGCCATGACCTATTTCGACTTTCGCATCCCCGGCCTGAAGCTGACGGTGATCGCCGCCGACGGCCTGCCGGTGACGCCCGTCAGCGTGGACGAACTGCGCATCGCCGTGGCCGAAACCTACGACGTGTTGGTAACCGTGGGCAACCTGCCCGCCTACACCCTGTACGCCCAGAGCATGGACCGCAGCGGCTACGCCCGCGGCACCCTGGCCCGCGCCAGCGGCTTGCAGGCACCGGTGCCGCAGCCCGACCCTCGGCCGGTGCTGAGCATGGCCGACATGGGCCACGGCGCCATGGCCGGCATGGACCACAGCAACATGGCCGGCATGGACCATTCGGCCATGCCCGCCATGCAGCAGCACCCGGCCAGCGAAACCGACAACCCACTGGTGGACATGCAGACCATGGCCCCACAGCCCAACCTCGCCGACCCAGGCATCGGCCTGCGCGGCAATGGCAGGCGGGTGCTGACCTATGCCGACCTGCGCAGCCCCTACCCCGACCCCGACGGCCGCGAACCGTCACGCGACATCGAGCTGCACCTGACCGGCCACATGGAGCGCTTCGCCTGGTCGTTCGACGGGGTCAAGTTCAGTGATGCCGCACCGTTGCGCCTGACCTACGGCCAGCGCGTGCGCATCACCCTGGTCAACGACACCATGATGACCCACCCCATCCACCTGCACGGCATGTGGAGCGACCTGGAGGACGAGCACGGGCGCTTTCAGGTGCGCAAGCATACCGTCGACATCCCGCCCGGCAGCCGCCGCTCATACCGGGTCACTGCCGACGCCCTGGGCCGCTGGGCCTACCACTGCCACCTGCTCTACCACATGGAGACCGGCATGTTCCGCGAGGTACGGGTCGATGAATGAGCCCAACAACCGCCGCATCATCACCGGCGTGGCCCTGCTGGCATTGTTCGCCAGTGAGCGCGCCCTGGCCGCCGGCATGCAGCACATGGACCACGGCGCCATGCCCATGAGCCACCGCCAGATGAACCACGCCACGCCGCCTGCGCAGCAACCGCGCACGCCATTACCGATGCTCAGCGACGCCGACCGCCACGCCGCCTTCGCGCCGCTGCCAGGGCACCAGGTGCATGACCGCGCGCTCAACTGGGCAGTGATCGTCGACCAGCTCGAATACCAGCATGTGGACAACGGCAGTGCCTTGAACTGGAACGCCAGCGCCTGGGTCGGCGGCGATATCGACCGGCTGTGGCTGCGCAGCGAAGGCGAGCACGAGCAAGGCCAGACCCACAAGGCCGAACTGCAGGCGCTGTGGGGCCACGCCATCAGCCCCTGGTGGGAACTGGTCGGCGGCCTGCGCCAAGACTTCAAGCCCGCCAGCGGCCAGGCCTGGGCAGCCTTCGGCATCCAGGGCACACCGCTGTATGGCGTAGAGCTGGAGGCCACCGCCTACGCCGGCGAGCGGCAACAGACCGCGCTGCGCCTGGAAGCCGCTTACGCTATGCTGCTGACCAACCGCTGGATACTCGAACCCACCCTGGAAGCCAACTTCTTCGGCCGCAACGATGGCGGCCGTGAGCAAGGCACAGGGCTGGCTGACAGCGAGGTCGGCCTGCGCCTGCGCTACGAAATCAGCCGTGGCTTTGCGCCCTACCTCGGGGTCAGTTTCAATCGCCTGCACGGCAACCGCGCCGATCAGGCCCGCGAAGACGGCGAAGACACAGGCCAGACCCGCCTGGTGGCCGGTATCCGCCTGCGTTTCTAAAGGAGTGCTTCACCATGCTGCGCAAACACCTGCTCACCGTCGGCCTGCTGGCCATCACCGGCCTGGCCCAGGCCGCCGAAACCATCGATGTGTACCGCGACCCCAACTGCGGCTGCTGCAAGGCCTGGATCAGCCACCTGCGCGACAACGGCTTCACCGTCAACGACCACGTCGAACCCAACATGAGCGCGGTCAAGCAACGCCTGGGCGTGGCGCCGCGCCTGGCCTCGTGCCATACCGGGGTGATCGACGGCAAGTTCGTCGAAGGCCATGTACCGGCCGAACAGGTTCGCCTGCTGACCAAGCGCGACGACCTCAAGGGCCTGGCCGTGCCGGGCATGCCCATGGGCTCGCCGGGCATGGAAATGGGTGACCACAAAGACGCCTACCAGGTCATCGGCGTGACCCAGGATGGCAAGGACACCGTGGTCGCCAACTACTGATGCTCAGCCTATGGGCGCTGTTTTTCAGCGCTTTCGGCGCCGCCACCCTGCTGCCACTGCAATCGGAGGCCGTGCTGGTCGGCTTGCTGCTGCGCCAGCCCGATGCCTGGGTAACCTTGCTGCTGGTGGCTACCCTGGGCAATGTGCTCGGCTCGGTGGTCAACTGGCTACTGGGTCGGGCCATCGAACACTGGCGTGACAAGCGTTGGTTCCCGTTCAGTGCCAGCCAGCTGGAACGGGCCCAGCAGCGCTACCAGCGCTGGGGGCAGTGGTCGCTGCTGCTGAGCTGGATGCCAGTGATCGGCGACCCGCTCACCCTGATCGCCGGGATCATGCGCGAGCCGTTCTGGCGCTTCATGCTGCTGGTAACCCTGGCCAAGGCCGGCCGGTATGCGGTTGTGGCAATGATTACCCTGGGCTGGTTTCACGCTTGGTAACACCTTTGCCGCTTGCGGGGGTCAACTCACTGTTACAGTCGCCAATTCCTACATGGCCCTACACGGAGTGCCCCCATGCTGCGCGCAACCGCCCTGGCCCTTGCCTGCCTTGTCGGCGGCCCGGCCATCGCCGCCGAGTCGCCCACCTACGGTAAACAGCTCGAAGGGTTCAGCTACCCTCACCCGCTCAAGCATTTCGATTTCAAATCCCAGGGCCAACCCCTGCAGATGGGCTACATGGACGTGCCCGCCCAAGGCCAGGCCAATGGCCACAGCGTGCTGCTGATGCATGGCAAGAACTTCTGCGCCGCCACCTGGGAAACCACCATCAATGCCCTGAGCAAGGCCGGCTACCGGGTCATCGCCCCGGACCAGGTCGGCTTCTGCACCTCCAGCAAACCTGCGTATTACCAGTACAGCTTCCAGCAACTGGCAGACAACACCCATACCCTGCTCGAACAGTTGGGCGTGAAGCAGGCCATTGTGCTGGGCCACTCCACAGGCGGCATGCTCGCCACCCGCTATGCACTGATGTACCCGCAGCAGGTCGAGCGCCTGGCGATGGTCAACCCGATCGGCCTTGAGGACTGGAAAGCCCTGGGCGTGCCGTATCGCACGGTGGACCAGTGGTATGCACGGGAGCTCAAGCTCGATGCCGCTGGGGTACGTGAGTATGAGCGCAAGACGTATTACGCCGGTCGCTGGAAGCCGGAGTACGAGCGCTGGGTGCAGATGCTGGTGGGCCTGAACCAAGGCCCGGGCCACGAAGCGGTGGCGTGGAACTCGGCGCTGATCTACGACATGATCTTCACCCAGCCGGTGTACCACGAGTTCAAGGACCTGAAAATGCCGACCCTGCTGTTGATCGGCGATCAGGACACCACGGCCATTGGCAGCGATATCGCACCGCCAGAGGTCAAGGCACAGTTGGGCAAGTACCAGGTGCTGGGGCCGCAGGTTGCCAAGCTGATCCCCCAGGGTGAACTGGTGACATTCGAAGGCATGGGCCACGCGCCGCAGATCGAAGAGCCGGTGCGGTTCAACCGGACCCTGATCGAGTGGCTGGAACGCTAAGCCTACGAGCCGAAGCGCTGCAGTTGCATCTCGCGCAAGCGGCTCAGGGTGCGTTGGTACGGGAACGCCAGGTACCCTTGCGTGTACAGCGCATCGAGCGGTACCTGCGCCTCCACATACAACGCCACCCGACGGTCGTAGCATTCGTCGACCAGCGCAATGAACCGGCGCACCGCATCGTCCTTGGGCGACAGCGCCGGCAGTTCACGGTCCCCTGCCGCGACCCGCGCCGCGCCATCTTCTGTACCCCGGGCGATGCGGCCGGCCCGTTGTTCGCCGCCCAACGCCGGTACCCCTTCCAGCAGAATCGAGGGGAAGCGGTCACACAACGCCATGAACTCGGTGGCCGCCAAGGGTTGCTCGCAGAGGTCGCTAAAGCGGCACCAGATGGCCTGCTCGCTGCGCCGGATGACCGTGATCTGCCTTGAGCCAATGGCCAACGGCTGGTCATTACCCGGGTCTGCCGGACTAAGCTGGCGAAACACCTCGGCGAGCACCCCACGCGCTCCGGGTTCAACTACCCAATAGCGCTGGCGCTGCGCGCCCGGGTGCAGGCGATGGTCCTGCTCACCGGCCACCGACAGCACCCGCATGTGCCGCTCGATGGCAGCAATCGCCGGCACGAAGCGGTCACGGTTGAAGCCGTCACGGTAGAGATGGTCTGGCGGCTGGTTGGAGGTGGCGACAATCACCACGCCCTGATCGAACAGTACCTGGAACAGCCGCCCGAGGATGATCGCGTCGCCGATGTCGTTGACGAACAACTCGTCGAAACACAGCACATGAATCTGCCTGGCCAGCTCACGGGCCAGGGCCAGCAGCGGGTCAGCGGTGCCGTTGAGCTGGAACAGGCGCTGGTGCACCCAGGCCATGAAATGGTGAAAGTGCTGGCGTCGGCTGGGCAGTTGCAGGCAGCAGTGGAACTGGTCCATCAGCCAGGTCTTGCCACGGCCGACCGGGCCCCAGAGGTAGATGCCCTGGGTCGGGCGGCCGTGTGCCACTGCCTCGAAACAGGCCTGCAGCGCGTTGATCGCATCGGCCTGTGCAGGGTCGTGGACATAGCCGTGGTCGGCCAGGGCTTGTTGGTAGAGGGTCTGCGGGTCTGGGGTCATGCGGCATTATCAGTACCGGCCCCCTCGCCGGCAAGCCGGCCCGGCCCCTCAGCCTTCGTTGAGGCCCACTTTCAACAACTGGCCGTCCTTGTCGTCGGTCAGTACATACAAGTAGCCATCCGGCCCTACTCGCACATCACGGATACGTGCCTTGAGGTCCCCCAGCAAGCGCTCCTCGTGCACGACCTTGTCGCCCTTGAGCTGAAGACGAATCAGCTCCTGGCTGGCCAGGGCGCCAATGAACAGATTATGGTCCCAGCCCTTGAATGTCGGGCTATCGTAGAACGCCATGCCGCTGATGCCCGGGGACTTCTCCCAGACATGGTGCGGGTCGACCATGCCCTGCACATGCTTGCCCTTGGCCTCCGGAATCGGCAGCAGCGAGTAGTTGATGCCGTGGGTAGCAATCGGCCAGCCGTAGTTTTTGCCCGGCTGCGGAATATTGATTTCGTCACCGCCACGCGGGCCGTGTTCGTGGGTCCAGAGCGTGTCAGTCCAAGGGTTGAGCGCCGCCCCCTGCTGGTTACGGTGGCCGAACGACCAGATCTCGGGCCGCACGTTGTCCTGGCCGACGAAGGGGTTGTCCTTGGGCACTTCGCCGTCGGGCAGAATGCGCACGATCTTGCCTTGCAGCTTGTCGAGGTCCTGGGCGGTTGGCCGTTGGTTGTTCTCGCCCAAGGCGATGAACAGATAACCCTCACGGTCGAACACCAGTCGCGAGCCGAAGTGGTTGCCCACCGACAGTTTGGGCTGCTGGCGGAAGATCACGGTGAAGTTCTCCAACCGCGCGCGGTCTTCTGACAACTGGCCCCGGCCAACCGCCGTACCGGCCTTGCCGTCATCGCCCGCTTCGGCATAGGACAGGTAAACGGTACGGTCCTTGTCGAATGCCGGCGACAACACCACATCCAGCAAGCCGCCCTGGCCCTCGGCCCAAACCTTGGGCACACCGCTGATGGGCGGGCCGACCTTGCCTTCGGCGTTCACCAGCCGCAGGTTGCCGGGGCGTTCGGTGACCAGCATGTCTTTGCCACCGGGCAGGAAGGCCAGTGCCCAAGGGTTGCGCAGGCCGTCGGCCACGGTATTGACGGTCAACTGCCCTTGCTCGCTGGGGAACTGCTGTTCGGAGGCTGCTTGCGCCAGCAAAGGCAGCAGCGCGGCAGCGGTCATGGTGGTCAGCCAGGTAGCTCTGGTCATGCAGGGTTCCTTGCAACGGGGCTCACGGCGCGCGTGGGTTATCGCGCGGTGGCCGGGTGGGTTCCAGATTGGGGGTCTGCTGTTGGCGACGCAGGTTGTCGCCGTTGCCAATGCCGCGGTTGTCCAGTGACGGCGTGCGCTGGTAGGGGTCGGTCGAAGGGCCGCGCACCGGCGGTGTGGCAGGCATGCTGCCTTGCCGACTGTTAGGGTTGGCACGCTGGATCGGGCTGTTGTACGGGTTGTTGTTGCTGGCAGCGAGCTGCAAGGGCGCAACCGGCTCGGCGCGCGCGGGCATACACAACGCCAGGCCGATGGCCAGGATTGGCAGGGTCAGGTTCATGCTTCACCTCCTGTACGAAAATGCCGCGCCTTGTGCGTTTGATAGCCTAAGGCGCGAGGGGTTCGCGGCAAAAGTATGAATGCAGCTGGAGATAATTCCTGATGTTTCAGTATGGACCCGCCCGTGCGGGTTTACTGGCCGCTGCGAAAGGCCATCCACAGGCGGTTGCGTTGGCGCAGGTCGGAAAGCGCCATGCTGCGGTCGGCATACAGCCGCTTACGTACCTGGGTAGGCGGGTAGATGTCCGGGTCGTTGCGCACGGCTTCGTCCACCAAGGGCGTGGCTGCGCGGTTGGCATTGGCGAAGAACAGCGTGTTGGTCAGTGCCGCAACCGACTCCGGCTTGAGCATAAAGGCGATGAACGCCCGGGCCGCTTCAGGGTGAGGCGCATCCTTGGGGATGACCAGGTTGTCTTGCCAGACCAAGGTGCCTTCCTGGGGGATGCGGTAGATCAGCTCGAACGGCTTGCCCGCACGGCGGGCCTGGTCGGCGGCCATCGCCGCATCGCCGTTGTAGGTCAGTGCCAGGCACACACTGCCGTTGGCCAGGTCGCTGATCTGCCGGCCGTTGGCGACATAGCGGATCGAAGGCTGCAGCTGGTTCAGCAGTTTCTGCGCCGCTGCAAGGTCGGTTTTGTCCTGGCTGTAGGGGTCCTTGCCCAGGTAGTTCAAGGTCAGGCCGATCACTTCCTGCGGCGAGTCGGGCATGGCGATGCCGCAGTCCTTCAGGCGGCTGGCGTATTCGGGCTTGAACAACAGGTCGAGGCTGTCCAGCGGCACATCGCCCAGGCGCTGGCGTACGGCCTCGACGTTCACCCCCAGGCCCAGCGTGCCCCAGGTATAAGGCACCGCATAGCGGTTGCCGGGGTCGGCCTCGGCCAGCTTGGCCAGCAGGTCCTGGTCGAGGTTGGCATAACCCGGCATGGCCTGGGCTTCGAGCGGCTGCAGGGCATTGGCCTTGAGGGCACGGGCCAGCACGGTGGATGACGGCACCACCACATCGTAGCCGCTACCCCCGGTCAGCAGCTTGGTCTCCAGCACCTCGGTGGTGTCGAAGGTGTCGTAGCGCACCTTGTAGCCGGTTTCGCGCTCGAAGCGCTGAAGGGTTTGCGGGGCGACGTAGTCGGCCCAGCTGTAGAGGTTGACGACCTTTTCCTGGGCCTGCAGCGGCAGGGCCAGGCACACGGACAACAGGCACAGCGATCGACGCATGACGGACACCTCGAAGGGGGGCTGCCCGTCACTGTAGCCCAAGGGTTTTCAGGCTGCGCCAATCAGTACGCCATGCTCCAGGTCAGGGTGTAGGTGCGCCCACGCCCCTGATAGTCGTACAGGTACGCTGGCCCATAGGTCGGTGCATAGAACAACGTCGCACGCTGCCCCCAAACCGTGCTGTACTGCTTGTCCAGCAAGTTCTGGATGCCTGCACTGAAGGTGCCGAAGCCGGTGTCCTGGCTGCCCAGCAGGTCGAAGGTGGTGTAGCCGTCGATTTCATGATCGGCATCGTCCTTGAGGCTGAACGCGTGGTTGGTCTGCAGCCGCGCACTGCGGCCATCGCCCTTCCAGCCGACGAACGCGGTGGACTTGGACAGCGACGCATAGCGGGCATCACGCTTGTTCCAGCCACCGTTGGCGGCCTCTTCTTCGGAACGGGTCAGGTGCAAGGTACCACCGGCCTCCCAACCGCTCTGGAAGTGACGGGTCAACGCACCTTCGAAACCAAAGTCGCGGCTCTTCTGCTCTTCGACGTTGATGGTCAGCGTTTGCGAGTCGACGTTGATGATCTTGTCAGACCAGATGTAATACAGCGCCGCCTGGGCGTCCCAGTCCAGGTCGGCAAAGCGCCAGCCGAGTTCGACCTGTCGGCTCTTGATACCGGCCAGCGGGTTGTCGGCGACGCTCAGGCCTGGCTTGCCGTAGTACTTGGCCGGGTCTGGCAGGTCGAAACCTTCACCGTAGTTGGTCCACAGCTGATGGCCATTCTTGAAGTCGTAGATGGCGCCTACGTTGTACAGGCTGACCTGATAATCGTTGCTGCCGCCGGGTACGCCTTTGAAATCGCTGACATCCACGTCCATCTGCTGGCGCCGCGCGCCACCGGACAAGGTCAGGTTGTCGGTGGCATGCCAGTCGAGCTGGGCGTACACCGACACACCGTCAACCCGGTAACTGGGGTAGCGCGCGGCCTTGCTGGCCTTGTCCATTTCCAGGCCACCGCTTTCGGATGACGTCAGGGCATCGAAGGTGGTCTGTTCGGCGTTGAAGCGCTCGCGGTCCAGGTCGACGCCGTAGGTCAGCTTGAGCGCATCCCATTGTTTGGCGAACAGGCCTTTGAGGCTGGTGACTTCGAAGTTCTGCTGTGATGCGGCGAAGTACACCCCGCGCGACCCGGTGGGGGTGGCGCGGTTGTAGTACGGAAACGGGTAGAAGTTGTCGTCTTCCTTGCGGTACGAGGCCTGCAGGTAGAAGTCCTGGCCCAGCACATCGGTGTGATGGTAGTTGGCGTTGAGCAACAGGCGCCGGGTGCGTGGCTCGAGGTCGGAGGAATAGCCGCTGCGCAGTTCGGCGTCTTCCAGGTCCGAGGGGGCGTTGTGGTTGAGGTTGGGGAAGTAGATACCCGTGCTGCCGTGGTTGCCCGAGTCGTAGTACTGGGCCAGCAGGTCCAGGCTCTGCTCGTCGGTCAGGGTCAGGCCCAAGGTGCCGAGCACGTCGATTGTGCGGTTGTACTGCAGGTCGGTCTGGGTATTGTCGATGAAGATCTGGTCGCCAGCGCCGTCGTAAAAGGCTTCATTCTGCTCGCCGGAGATGCCCAAACGGGCGCTGACCCGCTCGTTGCCGCCGCTGATCGACTGGGCGATGCGGGTGGCCAGGTCGTCACTGTTGTTGAAACCGCTGCTGGCACCTAATTGGGTCTCGAAGCGTGCCGGGCCGGGCTCGCCCTTCTTGGTCACGATATTGATGATGCCGCCGGTGGCGCCACCCCCGTAGAGCGCACTGGCACCCGACAGCACTTCGACACGCTCGACGTTGAACGGCGAAATACTGTCAAACTGGCGCGACAGGCCGCGCGAGCTGTTCTGGCTGACCCCGTCGATCATCACCAGCACATTGCGCCCACGCATGTTCTGGCCGTAGTTGGTGCGCCCCTCTGGTGCCAGGTCCAGGCCCGGCACCAGCTTGCCGATGGCTTCCTTCAGGCTCACACCGCTATCGATCTGCTCGCGCAGTTGCTGCTGGTCGACCACCCAGACGGTGCCGGGGATTTCACTGATGGCGGTGCTGGTGCGCGAGGCGACGCTGACTTCGATGGGCTTCAAGTTGACCGCTTGCGGCGCAGTGTCCGCCTTGCGCAGGGTGACGGTGCGGGCATCGCTGAACTGCCAGCCCATGCCGCTGCCGGCAAGCAACTGCTGCAACGCCTGCTCGATGCTGTAGCTGCCCTGCAAGGCCTGGCTATTCAGGCCCGCCACATCACCGGTGGTGTACAGCAAGTGCAAACCGGCCTGGTCGGCGAACGCCGTCAGGGCCTGGTCCAGCGGCTGGGCCGGCACGTCCAGCTGCACCTGGCGGGCTTCGACCTGGGCCGCTTGCGCAGCGGTCGAGGCCAACGCCTGCAGTGGGCCGGCCAACATGGCCAGGGCACTGCAAGACAGCAAGGCGTGATGGAGAGAGCCGCTGGGGCGGTGCAAGGGCTTGAGCGTAAGGGCCACGAATGAGCTTCCAGACAAGTCGTAAATGAGAATGAGTTGCTGATCAGTCCCACTACGACGATCTGGCCTGCATGAACTTGCAGCGGCAGATGAAAAATATTTCGATTATTTTTTGCAGGGTCAGTGCACCACGGCCAACCAGGGCAGGTAGGTGACCTTCAGGCCATAACGTTGCTCCAGGGTACGCAGCAGTGCCTGGGGCTCATCGAGGTCGAACACCCCGCTCACTTCCAGGGCGGCCAGCGTGGTATCGGACAGCAAAATGCGCCCCTGCTGGTAACGCTCAAGCTCCGCCAGTACCTGCCCCAGCGGCTTGCCGTTGAAAATCAGCTTGCCGCGCTGCCAGGCGGTCTGTGCACTGGCATCAGGCGACACCGGCACCCTGCGCTCACCAACCGT
>NZ_JANIAG010000219.1:0-7680 GCF_028682155.1 Pseudomonas sp. 39004 | reverse complement strand
GCGTTTAACTTGAAGGCCAAGTACCCGTCTGCCAGCTACATCCATCATTTCCACCACTACGTCATCCATCGGGTGAGCAGCCGCTTGTTGGACCGCGACTGATGTGACCACCCCCGTACAACCCGCTGCGTGCCCTTCGAGTAATAGCGCCGCGAGGTAGTAGGCCACCACTTGGTCTTCGTAGTTAAATCCAGCGCCGCCAGTCAGCTCGGTGGAAGTGGATTGGCTTTTGCTACCTGCAGTCATGAAGAATCCTTTCCATCTTGTTATCCGACTTGGTGTTTATCAGCGCTTCGACGCATGTGGCTAGGACGCTATGAACGCTACCTGCAACCGCCGTCTCAGTTAGTGCTAGTAACGAATTGTAGGGCGATCTGACGTTAATTGGCAGTGGTCACGGGCCATGTCTGGCGGTACTCCTTTGGCTGGGAGCTGCTCTCGCCTTTCTCCCTGCCATTGACCGGCTACGGAATGAGAGTAGGTCTAAGCCGATCGTGCGCTCCGCACACGCTATCAATGGCTGGCCATACAGACCATACCAAGCGCTGCCGATACAACGCATCGCCCACGCATCATTCCTGCGTGGCTGTCGCATCCAGCGCATGACGTTCCAATGCCACCTTTACCAACGCTAACGTCTCTAGACCTGCCCCACTCAGTGGTATGGACTCCAATTGAACAACCCATTCTGAGACGCGAGTGAGCCCCATCATGTATTCCAGTGTGCTATGCGAGATGTAGGCCGTGCGAGTATCCCCATTGCTCGTGGGTATGCTTTGAAAACTAGTGTATGCACGCGCGAACTGAAGGAATCGGGTCGGTGAGGTGACATGTCTGACCACCCAGCCGCGGCCCTCATTATCTGTCTCGCTGTAGCGATTGAGGTCATTGAGATATGACGCAACGTCTTCGTCAGCCAGAAATGCATCGGGATCACTGTCTGCCACATCACGCACAGTGGCTATATACAGGCTTTTCAACTGCTCCAGTCCCAAATCGTCGAATATGCCGATATCGCCTCTGCGCCGCAAAGCGTAGTCTGCGGCCAGCAGATCATGCGCAACGACTAAGCTGGGCAAAGCGTTAAACGCCTGGATGACCAGTTGGCTTCGCACACTCTCCTGCTCATGACGCTTCAGGAAAAGGCGTAGCAATCGCAACACCCGCTCACGAGGGGAAAAGAAGGTGTGAGACATGCGTCGACCGACTCGTTCGCCGGCTCGCAGCAAGGTCTGTACAACTGTCGCTGACTGTTCGAGCGGAAACTCGTCCACAAGGCCCAGCAAGCGCTGCAAAATTTCCGATTGGCGGTTGTCTTCAAAAGTGACCAGTAACGCTGCGAAGTTCTCTGGCTCGGTGATTCGTCGGGAAAACTCGTGTAATAGCGAATTAGGTAGCTCCTGTGCAGGAATCGACATTTCGTAATATCTATCAAACACCTTTTCGCAGCATACTCGAGAGTCAATCAGCCAGCGAAGCTGGATTGGCTGGTCGTAATGGGTGTTAGTGAACACCCAGTCGAGGGTCGGGAACATCTCCTTCAGCAACCGACGGGTTGCTGGCTTATGAGGCATTGGAGCGAGATTCACCAATAGGTCGATCACTTCAATAACACGGTTACGCTGCGCTTCATTTTGTCGAGCGTAGGGCTCGCTGCCGGTGAGGAGCATTTTGTGCCGCGGCATTTCTGCGTAGGTCTCCGGGGCGAAAATCCGGAGGCACTCTAAGGCAAATAGATCGACCGCATTGATCTCCGCTACCTCGGTGCCGCGTAGCAGCCGGCAGTGAAACGCCAAAGTCGAGGCGTAGCGATAGACGTGACGTAAGTTGCCAAAAAAAGGACGCATACCACGCTGAAACATCTCAGCCCAATATGTTTTATCAAAACGCTGTTGCAGCTGCGGCTCACTGTCCAGGATGGCATTCAGCCTGCTGAAAAGAATTTCCTCAAGCTGACTACCCGAGATTGCCGGGACGCTGAACGGTACCTGGATGATTTTTTCCAGATAATCCGCTCCGTCAAAGCCCGCTCGCTCGAGACCTTGCTCGACAGTGTCGCGCTGGAACAACAAGAGGAACACCACATTGGCGAAATCCATGTGTGCCTTAACCAGCTGAAACATGGCTTTCAACTGCTCGGTCGACAGACGGTCTAGGTCATCTAGGACAATCAACAGCGGTTGTTGCCGGTCGCTGAGTAACTGCTGCAGTTGCGCGCGAATCTGACTGAGGGTTAACTCATTATCCTTAGCCTGCTGCTCCAAGATATTCGACTTTCTAAGGCACCATTCCGCTCCCTGTTTCAGCCAAGGGGCGATACTTCCGAGCCAGCTTACGGCACTGAGTGTCCAGATGGTCATCTGTGCAGCTGTACCTTCAGCGACCGTGCCCAGTGCGGTTGTCACTAAGGCTGAACCGAGCAGGATAGGCGCCCATTTAGCAGTTTGGTTGAGGACGTTAACCCCCGCGTTCAAGCGACGCTCGTAACGCCGAAGCACTTTGGCCAATTCCTTGTCAGCTTCGGTAGGATCGTGGCGCTGAACCACCCGAGAGACCTCTTCGAAGAACGCACTGCTGAGCTTTTCTTGTCCCGCCCATTGCCAGGGATTGAACTCAATCACCTGGCAGCCTTGGTTGTTCGTCAACTGCTCCAGAGTCATATTTTTAATCGAGCTCTTGCCGCTTCCCCAACTGCCCGTAAGGCTGATGACCAAACTTTCTTGGTTCTGCCAGGAGCTGACGGCCCACGCCAGACGCTGGGCAAAGTCGGCTCGATCAAGCAGATCGTCTTGTTGTCGAGCTATCGGTCGATCATGGGCAAAACGCAGCTCATCGTGGTTCATCAACAGCTCCTAGACTGAACGAGTTAGCGTCAAAATTAATGCTGCAATTGTATGCCGCATTCTGGTCGGTCACACACCACCTCTGATGCCTGAATGCGCTGACACTTGGCTTGCAACGTTTGATACATCTGCGCGGAGTATGCGCTCGAGATATTGGCATTCCCCTGCTGCGGAACCGTGCCGCGCTTCGGATCGGCATTTTCGCCGTCCGAGCACTGCACACGGTCCCGCATGGTTTTCGGCTGCTCCTTAGGGCGTGGCGATACTAAGCGGCTACTCAAGTTGCTGGATCGGATACTGTTGCCGAAATTCATCTATCTGCGCTTTTTGCTGGCCGGTTATTTGCTAACGCTTGTCCAAACGGATTGGTCAGCCGATTGGTCCTCGCAGACGCCCAATGAACCTCAGAGCCCACCAAAGGTGCATTGCACGCCTCATGGCGACACCCACTTATGCAGTAGCAGTTTACAATCAGCAGGCATTTGTAGGCATGGTCAGTACGCCCATCGGAGAAATTTAACGCGGCGGGCGAGCGTGCTCAGTGGGACACTGATCCCTGCCGCAAGCGTCTCTCAATCGACGTCATCGTGCTATTGAGGGTTTTTAACTGCTTTACCAGATCAGGCCCGAAACCGTGCTCTGCAGACTCAGAACCGCCAAAAATCCTTACGTCCAGGTTCGACGCAGCTTGAAGTTTTTTCGCGAACAACCCCTTGTGTCGGCCCCGGTAGTAAAGAACATCAACGAGGATAGCTTCATCGCCAATATATTTCGTCAATCCTCCGTACTGCCCCCAAGTGATCGAAATTCGCTGCCCGGGCGCGAGAAAGGGCACTCCGTCGACAATGGCACCTGATGTCATTGCCTCTGGCATTTCCACCGGCTGTTGAATCCCGAAAGCCTGGTGAGGTAGTGGACGACTCGTACGAAAGGTGATTGCGTGAGCCGCCCCACGTCCGATGTTTTCGATGAAAAGATTAATGATTGACTGTCGCTGCAGGTCGGGTTGGGCGTAGACGATCACAACCGGATCAGTGGCCGACCGGAAAACGGCATATGTGACTATGGCCGTCGCGACAGCAATCACAGCCATGAAAATTGATACCCACTCCGCTATACCCATTCCTCATCCCTATTCGAAACGGCGCGATCGCCAGATTTACCAATATATCAAGCAATGGCGTGCGAGGTGGGCCTACCTTCCGAATCAGGCATCCACTAGGATGGCCCCCCTGAATTACAGCCGCTCGTTCCGCTGCGTGGTGACCCGGTAGCCAACCAGTTCGTGCTTCAAAAAACCCTTAGGGGCCATCTTGACCGGGGTGCGGTCGACGCGCGTTCACTAGAACGATCTTGGCATTCAAGAGAGCTAATGCGGCTTCTTAGAGGCCTTGTCTTGCCCCCAATGGGTATCGCCCTCCACTTCACGCGTGGTGCCAGACGAAAGCATCAGGGTCTGCCGAGGGTAGAGATCCATGAGGTCAGAAACACGGGCGAAATCCTGCGTGGTTTCAGCCCACTGGTAGCCACTCTCCAAGGGGTAGTAGTTCACAGCGTGCAAGAGAACGCCGGCCACCGTTGTACCGGACGCATCGTAGTTCGCGACGTTGTCGATGTTCTTCGCCCTTCTCATCTCCTCGATCACGATGCCATCACGGGTTTCATAGAACACGTGGATGACACCAGGTTTGTCAGGTGGGATCTGGGTCACCGCGTCGTTGATCAGGCTCTTGAAGTGCTTCGAGCGTAGCCCGAGCGAAATCTCATAGTCACAGCGCCACTGAGCCGCGACGCAATTCGCAACGTTCTCGACAAAGATGTTGAGAATGCTATCAGGAGGGCCAGCGCGAACGATACCTCCCGCGATCGTCGCAATGCTGCGCTTCTCGTTGCTGTCGACGTCACCGAACACCAGTGACTCATGCTGCGGGCTGTTGGGGCGGACGGAGAAGCGGCGATAATGACGCTCAAGTGGCCCCCTTTCAACCCAACGCAGTTCGACACTGATCGATCCGATTCTTGCCTGACCCGCACCCTTCTCAAGCACTACATCCACCACCCTGATCACGTCCTCTACCGACGCCTGTGCGACCTGGTCATGGAACGTGACATCAACAATGCTCCAGGGCGCAACCTTCAGCAGGTGGAGGCTAAGTCTCGCCCAGATCCGAGCCCAAGCTTGCCGCTCTTCCAACGAGTGCCTAGTTTGGTGGGCAGCTCGCTTGCACTCGACATAGAAGCTGGCGTTACCTGCTTGGACGAGCAGATCGGGGGTCTTCTTGGTCTTTCCGTCCGGCCAGGTGATGCTCATCTCCGGAAGGAAGAAAACCTGGTAGCCGTTTTTCAGGTAGAACGCGGCGGTCAGCAGCTCAAAGAGCTGGGTGTCGGGCTGGTTGTTGTTCGCCAACATTTTGTCCAGAACACCACCGACGTACGGGATGTTGCGAATCTGCTCAGCGACAGAGCCAATCGCCATGGCGTAGGGGTAAACGCGCTTACTGCTGTAGGCGGAATCGCTTTCCTGCACATCATAGGCCTGCTCGCATGCTAGGATGTACCAGTCAACGTCCCCATCTTCCGGCTCGAAGAGCTGAAGCTCGATCGGCAGAGCAAGGTTCAGGTTATCTTCCTTCTCGCGTACGCGCGCCTCATAGGCAGCCTTGCGCTTCGCCCAGGCCTGCTCGCCAAGCCTTTCGACCAACAGCCTGTAGAACGCCTTGATACGCGAACGCTCTATCTGCCGAACCAGATCCATAGCCACATCCTCCTTGCAGTGCACTGAGGGTAAGCGCTGCACAATCAAACTGCCACCAGCCGCTAAACGCGACTTCCATGGCCGAGTACGCCTCCAGCAGGTTGCCCCGTCACCCTGCCCTACTGGATCAGCTAGCAGGCAGAAACAACAAAGCCCAGCAGTGAGGCCGGGCTTTGCAGGATGGGGTACACTGGAGGCGTTATGAGGTTTTGCGACGAGCGAAGATCGAGGTGATCACCTGAGTAGTTTCGCCACCCGCAAAGTTGGGGTTATGAGCTTGTCCGTATAGGAAAGTGCTGCCGGTGCGATCCCAGCGAGACACTTTCACATCGTAGACCTCAAAACCTACAGGCCCGAACACGTGCTCGTCATAGTCGGCCTTTTGGCTCTCAAAGATCTGAGCATCGCTGGCAGAGGTTGCCAACCCGCCCCGGCTTACCAAGTTGATGATCTCCACGGAGTCAACAGATACCTTGGGCGAGACAACGATGTCCTCGATGTGCTCACGGTACAGCTTGGCCTTCTCGAAGACGTTCGGCTCGCCAACGGTATGTGCGTTGATGTCATCCCCGTGCGACCCGATAAACCATGCCACGACCACCTTGGGCTGGAAATCCGCGATGACCTTGAGATCTTCATCGTTGAGCTCGAAGAGGTCACAGTGGTGAATCTGCGCGCTCTGACCGGCTTCTTTCAGCCGCGCCGAGGCCTTGGCGATCAGGTGTTCGTTGTTGTCCAACGCCAGGACGGCTCGTCCCTCGGCAAGATGCTTCGTACCGTTGCCAATACCGCAACCGACCTCCAGCACACGCTCAAGAGGGATATCCTGCGCGAGCCGCTTGTAGACGCTGTGCGACTCAAACGATTGGGACTCGCTCTCCCAGATCTCGGAATACTGAATGGCATTCGAAGTCTCAAACATGCTTCTTCCTTAAGATACATCAAAAAGTAAAAGTACTAGAGGTTTCATAACACGTAATTGTTACCTTCGCATTACGCACCTGAAGTCTCTGAGACTTCAGTCTGTCAGCAAATATTTCAAAGCCGAGAATCAGTCAGTAATGAAACCTTGTGTACGCCACTGCTCCCTCACGAAATCACCGAAGCTATAGTCTTTGCTAAGGTCAAGTCCATCTGCGTGATCACAAACGATAATTTGTGGCCTCATGCCCGCTTGCTTAGTCATTATCCACTCTGACGCTCGGCACCCTGGGCGAGCAGGCTCAAAGCAACCCGGGCCGCCACTGGAGCAGGCATAAAAGGGGCAGAAGAACCGGCGGACCATGCACTCGGGAGAAGTCGGGCGGGATTAACGACGAAAATTCATATGGTCAGCGACGCCCGAGGTGTACCAATGCATTTCAGCCTGTCCGGCGGGCAGGCCAGCGATATCTCGCATGCACAGCCTCTACTTGATGGTGTTCAAGTGCATACAGGCTGGGGCAGGCCTCGCAAGCGATGCCGCAAACTCGTGGCAGACAAGGGTTACGATGCTGAATCACTCCGCCTGTACTGCGATCGCTATCGCATGCAACCTGTCATTCCCTACCGCGCCATGAGGCGGAAACCGAAGCCCGGTTTGCCTCGACTACTCGTCAAGCCCGAGTACAGAGAGCGGAATGTCATCGAGCGTCTGTTTTGCTGGCTGAAGGAACACCGCCGTCTGGCGACCCGCTACTGCAAACTCACAACAAGTTATGCCGCGATGGTTACACTGGCCTGCTGCCGGCGGTGTTTACGACACCTCATTTCGTACAGGGCCTAGGACGAACACTACACCAACGGTGCACGGGCTACACTAGGCAAAAATCCATAACCCGTGGTTTGCGGGCCCTCGCCAACGAGTGACCGAAAAATCAGCGATACGTGCCGAATTGCCACGTGAGTATCCCCAAACGGTCCATACAACAAATGACAAAATCTATCGAGACACCCACTGCAGTTGACTGAAACCAGAGCTTAGCCATAACTTAATACTTAACCGCATTCAATTTAGGTTGACATATGAAAAGCACAGATCCAAAAGAAATTGTTAAGAACGATCAAATAAAAGCGGCAACTCATGTCGAGCGATTAAAGACT
>NZ_JANIAG010000218.1:0-7692 GCF_028682155.1 Pseudomonas sp. 39004 | reverse complement strand
AACAATCCCAAATCACCATCTAAATTTCATTCTTGTCAGGTCTGACAGGATTGCAAGTTACCCTTCAGCCACTGGCCGATAACAATTCAAGAACCGGCCCAGACCGGTCAGCCTGCGAGGAAGACGGCATGTCCCTGTTGATCCGTGGTGCCACCGTGATAACCCACGAAGAGCGTTACCCCGCCGATGTTTTGTGTGTCGAGGGTGTGATCCGCGCCATTGGCGAAAACCTCGAACCCCCCACCGACTGCGAAATCCTCGACGGCACTGGCCAGTACCTGATGCCCGGCGGCATCGACCCGCACACCCATATGCAACTGCCCTTCATGGGCACCGTGGCCAGCGAGGACTTCTTCAGCGGCACTGCTGCAGGCCTGGCCGGCGGTACCACCTCGATCATCGACTTCGTCATCCCCAACCCGCAGCAGTCGTTGCTGGAGGCCTTCCACACCTGGCGTGGCTGGGCACAGAAGAGCGCCTGCGACTACGGCTTCCACGTCGCCATCACCTGGTGGAGCGAGCAGGTCGCCGAAGAAATGGGCGAGCTGGTGGCCAAGCACGGGGTGAACAGCTTCAAGCACTTCATGGCCTACAAGAACGCCATCATGGCCGCCGACGACACGCTGGTGGCCAGCTTCGAACGCTGCCTGCAACTGGGCGCGGTGCCCACCGTGCATGCCGAGAACGGCGAACTGGTCTACCACCTGCAGAAAAAACTGCTGGCCCAGGGCATGACGGGCCCCGAGGCACACCCCCTGTCGCGCCCTTCGCAGGTCGAAGGCGAAGCCGCCAGTCGCGCCATCCGCATTGCCGAAACCATCGGTACGCCGCTGTATGTGGTGCACATCTCAAGCCGCGAAGCGCTGGACGAGATCACCTATGCCCGGGCCAAAGGCCAGCCGGTGTACGGTGAAGTACTGCCCGGCCACCTGTTGCTCGATGACAGCGTCTACCGCAGCCCGGATTGGGCCACTGCCGCCGGCTACGTGATGAGCCCGCCCTTCCGCCCACGGGAACATCAGGAAGCCCTGTGGCGCGGCCTGCAATCGGGCAACCTGCACACAACCGCCACCGACCACTGCTGCTTCTGCGCCGAGCAGAAGGCCATGGGCCGCGACGACTTCAGCCGCATCCCCAATGGCACCGCCGGTATTGAAGACCGCATGGCCGTGCTGTGGGATGCCGGGGTCAACAGCGGGCGCCTGTCGATGCAGGAGTTCGTCGCACTGACTTCCACCAACACCGCGAAGATCTTCAACCTGTTCCCGCGCAAGGGCGCCATCCGCGTCGGTGCCGATGCCGACCTGGTGCTGTGGGACCCAGAGGGCACGCGAATGATCTCGGCGCAGACCCACCACCAGCGCGTGGACTTCAACATTTTCGAAGGCCGCACCGTGCGCGGCATCCCCAGCCACACCATCAGCCAGGGCCGCGTGCTCTGGGCCGATGGCGACCTGCGCGCCGAACCTGGCGCCGGCCGTTACGTGGAGCGCCCGGCCTACCCCTCGGTGTACGAGGTGTTGGGCCGACGCGCCGAGCAGCAGCGCCCGACACCCGTCCAGCGCTGAGCCTTACCCACAGCACCCGCACTGCCGTACCGGCCCCGAAGAGGCTGGGCGGCGCCGTATTGCCGTTGACTGCCACATCCAAAAAAGAAAAGAGAGGCTACAACCGTGATCGATGCCCTGAACCACTTGCCGCGCCCCCGGGCCGGCGCCGACCAGTTGGCCGAGCGCTTCGGCGACCTCGCCCCGCCCCTCACCGCCCGCCAGGCCGCCGTGGAAAGCGCCCGCTGCCTGTATTGCTACGACGCCCCCTGCGTCAATGCCTGCCCAAGCGAAATCGACATCCCCTCGTTCATCCACCGCATCAGTGACGAGAACCTGCAAGGCGCCGCCGAACGCATTCTGTCGGCGAATATCCTCGGCGGCAGCTGTGCCCGTGTGTGCCCGACCGAAATCCTCTGCCAGCAAGCCTGCGTGCGCAACAACGCCCAGGAATGCGCACCGGTGCTGATCGGCCAACTGCAGCGCTATGCCGTGGACAACGCCCACTTCACCGAGCACCCCTTCACCCGCTCGCCGGCCACCGGCAAGCGCATCGCCGTGGTCGGCGCAGGCCCGGCCGGGTTGTCCTGCGCGCACCGCCTGGCCATGCATGGGCACGACGTAGTGGTCTTCGAAGCCTGCGACAAGGCCGGTGGCCTCAACGAGTACGGCATCGCCCGCTACAAGCTGGTGGACGACTACGCCCAGCACGAGGTGGAATTCCTGCTGGGTATCGGCGGCATCGAAATCCGCCACGGTCAACGCCTGGGTAGCAACCTCAGCCTGGGCGAGCTGCGCGATCAGTACGATGCAGTATTCCTGGGCCTTGGCCTGAATGCGGTGCGTCAGCTCGGCCTGGCCGATGAAGAGGCGCCCGGCGTGCTTGCCGCCACCGCGTACATCCGCGAACTGCGCCAGGCCGACGACCTGAGCCAACTGCCGCTGGCCGACCGCTGCCTGGTGATCGGCGCCGGTAACACCGCCATCGACATGGCCGTGCAGATGAGCCGCCTGGGCGCCCGTGACGTCAACCTGGTGTACCGCCGCGGCCACGCCGACATGGGCGCCACCGACCACGAGCAGGACATCGCCAAAGCCAACCAGGTGCGCCTGCACACCTGGGCGCGCCCCGATGCCGTGTTGCTGGATGACGCCGGCAAGGTGCGCGGCATGCGCTTCGCCCGCACGGCACTGGCGGATGGGCGCCTGCGTGACACCGGCGAAACCTTCGAGCTGGCCGCCGATGCGATCTTCAAGGCCATCGGCCAGCGCTTCGACGACGCCAGCCTCATCGACCCCGTGGCCGCGCAACTGGCCCGCGACGGTGAACGCATCCGTGTCGATGCGCATATGTGCACCAGCCTTGCGGGTGTCTACGCGGGCGGCGACTGCACCGCCCTGGGCCAGGACCTCACCGTCCAGGCCGTGCAACACGGCAAGCTGGCCGCTGAAGCCATCCATGCCCAACTCATGCTCAATATGGAGGCTGCGTAAATGGCCGACTTGTCTATCGAATTCGCCGGTATCAAGGCGCCCAACCCTTTCTGGCTGGCCTCGGCGCCACCCACCGACAAAGCCTACAACGTGGTCCGCGCCTTCGAGGCCGGCTGGGGCGGCGTGGTCTGGAAGACCCTGGGCGAGGACCCGGCGGCGGTAAACGTGTCGTCGCGCTACTCGGCGCACTACGGCGCCAACCGCCAGGTGCAGGGTATCAACAACATCGAGCTGATCACCGACCGCTCGCTGGAGATCAACCTGCGTGAGATCACCCAGGTGAAGAAGGACTGGCCCGACCGCGCGTTGATCGTGTCGCTGATGGTGCCGTGCGAGGAACAATCGTGGAAGTTCATCCTGCCCCTGGTGGAGGCCACGGGCGCCGATGGCATCGAACTGAACTTCGGCTGCCCCCACGGCATGCCTGAACGTGGCATGGGCGCGGCGGTCGGCCAGGTGCCGGAGTATGTGGAGATGGTCACCCGCTGGTGCAAGACTTATTGCGCCCTGCCGGTGATCGTCAAGCTCACGCCAAACATCACCGACATTCGCCAGTCGGCCCGCGCCGCGCACCGCGGCGGGGCGGATGCGGTGTCGTTGATCAACACCATCAACTCGATCACCAGCGTCGACCTGGACCGCATGGTGGCCCACCCCATCGTCGGCGACCAGAGCACCCATGGCGGTTACTGCGGTTCGGCGGTCAAGCCGATTGCCCTGAACATGGTCGCGGAGATCGCCCGCGACCCCGAGACACGTGGCTTGCCGATTTGCGGCATCGGCGGTATCGGCAACTGGCGTGACGCTGCCGAGTTCATCGCCCTGGGCAGCGGCGCCGTGCAGGTGTGCACGGCCGCGATGCTGCATGGGTTCCGTATCGTCGAAGACATGAAAGATGGCCTGGCCCGCTGGATGGACCAGCATGGGCACCGCAACCTGGAGGCGTTCAGAGGCCAGGCCGTGGGGCATACCACCGACTGGAAGTACCTGGACATCAACTACAAGTCAGTGGCACACATCGACCAGGACGCCTGCATCGGTTGCGGGCGCTGCCACATCGCCTGCGAAGATACGTCGCACCAGGCCATTGCCAGCACGGCCAAGGCTGATGGTACCCACCTCTACAGCGTGATCGAGGAGGAATGCGTGGGCTGCAACCTGTGCCAGATCACCTGCCCGGTGGAAAACTGCATCGACATGGTGGCGCAGGATACCGGCAAGCCCTACCTGAACTGGACGCAGGATCCGCGTAACCCCTATCGCGAGGCGAGCTGAGGCTGAAGCTCCCACAGGCGTTGTGTGCTTTTTCAGGCAGGCAGAAATCCTGTGGGAGCGGGCTTGCCCCGCGAAAGGCTGTGAAGCGGCCCCATCTCTGGTCAAGCCACCGCTGTCTCATGCAGGTACACCCACACCACCCGCTGCTCGTCACAGGCCACAATCGCCAATGAATACCGCGCAGTCTCCTGCCCCTGCAACCGGTGGGTCTCCTTGTAGCGCACCGCCACACTCGCCCCCGCCTGCCACACTACCTGCACGTCACTGACCTCGATTTCCAGCCCTGGCCGAGCCCCGGCCCCCCGCTCGAACAACTGCCCCACCTGCTGCCGATCAACGATCGCGCCCGCCGTGGTGACCATACTGAAGTTGTCGGCAAACACCGCCATCAACTCGCTGCGAAGCGCCTCGGTCTGCGCAGCAGGCCGGGTGAATACTGTATGGATCAGATCATGTACATCGTGGATGCTGCGTACAGCCCGTTCACTCAAAGTCATATCAAGGTTCCAAACCAATGCCACGCAGGATGACACTGGTCACCGTCTGCACCGCGTTTTCGAATGCCATGTCCGACAAGGGCTCGCCGCCATTGAGCAACGCCACCTGATAGCCAAAGTCCGCATAATGCTGGGTCGATGCCCAGATCATGTACAACAGCGCAGACGGCTCCACCGGCAGGATGCGCCCGTCTTCCACCCACCGGCGAATCTTGGTCTCCTTCAGCTTCGCCCAGGGCACCAGGCTTTCGTCCAGGCTCACGCCCAGCACGGGCGCGCCGTGCAGCATTTCTTCAGCCCAGATTTTCGAGCCCAGCGAGCGTGAACGCGAATGGCCCATCTTGGCGCGGATGTAGCTGGTGAGCACCACACGTGGGTCATCGAAGTTCTCGAAACACAGCGCATCCTGCTTCCACACATCCAGCAGGTCCTGCAGCACGGCGCGGAACAGGTCGTCCTTGGTGCTGAAGTAGTAATGAAGGTTGGAGCGCGGCAACTCGGCCTGCTCGGCGATATCGCCCATCGAGGTGGCGCCATAGCCTTTCTCGGCGAACACCTTTTCTGCAGCCTGGAGAATCTTCTCGATGTTACGCCGGCGGATCTCGATCTTGTGGTTGGCCATCAAGCTTGGGCCGTCCACACCGCCAGTTCATAGCCGTCCGGATCGACGAAGTGGAACCGTCGCCCGCCGGGGAACGAAAACGTGGCACGGCTGATCTGCGCACCGGCGGCCTCGACCCGCTGCTGCGTGGCGTCGAGATCGTCGGCGTACAGGATGACCAGCGGGCCACCCGGGCGTACCGGCTCGCCTGTAGTAAAGCCACCCGTCAGCCGACCATCGCTGAATTCGGTGTAGGCAGGGCCGTAATCGGTGAAGCGCCAGCCGAAGACGCTGCCGTAAAAGGCCTTGCTCCGTGCGATATCGCTGACATTGAATTCGATGTTGTCGATCTGTCGATCGTGGCCACGAACGCTCATGCGTGCTCCTTGCCAATGGGTAATGGCCCAGTCTACTTGAGTCAGTGCACACACGCAGACCTAACCACAACGCGCCCGATCGCGCACCGGGCACTGCGCGCGGTGCAGGTTCAGCGCCGTGTTGATGATGCCGATATGGCTGAACGCCTGGGGGAAATTGCCCAGCATTCGCTTGCCTGCCGGGTCGTACTGCTCCGCCAGCAACCCCAGGTCGTTGCAAAGGCCGCTCAAGCGTTCGTACAGGGCCTGTGCCTGGGCTTGCCGGCCTAACAGCACATAGACATCGGCCAGCCAGAATGAACACACCAGGAACGTACCCTCCCCGGGTGTCAGGCCGTCGCTGCAGCTGTCGGTGTCATAGCGCGACAACAGGCCATTTTTCAGCAGCCGCTTTTCGATTTCTGCCAGCGTGCGCAAAAACCGTGGGTCTTCCGCCGGCAGAAAGCCGGTCAATGCGATCTGCAACAGGCTGGCGTCCATTTCGTTGGCGCCGTAGGCTTGGACAAAAAACGCCCCGCTCGGGTCCAGCCCGCGCTCGCACACCTCACGGCGAATCTCGTCTGCCACCTGGCGGTAATGCCGCCCGCGCTCGCGATCCTCTTCGGTGGTTTCGGCCAACCCCGCCGCGCGGTCGAACGCCACCCAGGCCATGACCTTGGAATGCACGAAATGCTGCCTGCCACCGCGAACTTCCCAGATACCTTCGTCCGGGTCTCGCCAGATGCGCTCCACGTACGGCAGGATCAAGCGGGCAATCGCGGCGCTGCGTGGGTGCCGAGGCAAACCGCCTTTGATCGCCTGGGTCATGGCATCGGCCAGCTCGCCGTAGATATCCAATTGCATCTGCCCGGCCGCCGCGTTGCCCACCCGCACCGGCTGCGAGTGCTCGTAACCGGCCAACCATGGCAGGGTGTACTCCTGCAGGTCACGCTCGCCGGCCAGGCCGTACATGATCTGCATCTGTTCGGGGTTGCCGGCCACCGAACGCAACAGCCATTCGCGCCAGGCCTGGGCTTCGTCGAAGTAGCCCAGGTTCATGAACGCCAGCAGGGTCATGGTGGCGTCGCGCAGCCAGCAGAAGCGGTAGTCCCAGTTGCGTTCGCCACCTATGCGCTCGGGCAGCGAAGTGGTGACAGCGGCGACGATGCCGCCGGTGGGCGCGTAGGTCATGGCCTTAAGCGTGAGCAGCGAGCGCCGCACCAGGGCGGTGTAGGGACCGACCTCCGGGCAGCGGGCGGCAAAGGCCTGCCATTGGTTGATGGTTTGCGCCAGCGCCGCCTCGACATCGCAATCGGGCTGCACAGGCAGGTGCGAGGGTTGGTGGCGCATGCTGAACACCTGTCGTTGGCCGGCACCGACGCGAAAGCGTGCGACGGTGTGGTGGTCACGTGCGTGCGAGGGGACCGTGCTGCACAGGATCAGGCGGTCAGGGCCGGCTACTGCGCTGAGGGTCAGGGGGTCGAGCTTCTCTACCCAAGGCACGCTGCGCCCGTAGTCGAAACGCAGCACCAGGTCCATCTCGAAGCTGGTTTCGCCGGCCAGGCCTTCGACGATGCGCACGACCGAGTTGACCTCGCCCAGCGGCATCAGGTCGAGCACGCGCGCCCGGCCAGAGGCGGTGACCCAGGTGGTTTCAAGCACCAGGGTGTCCTCCAGGTATTGCCGGCTGGTGTGCTCGACCGGGTCGCAAGGGGCCAGGCGCCAGCGGCCATTTTCTTCATTGCCCAGCAGGGCCGCAAACACGGCGGGGGCGTCGAAGCGGGGCAGGCACAGCCAGTCAATGGAGCCATCGCGGCTGACCAGGGCGGCGCTGCGGCAATTGCCGAGCAAGGCGTAGTCTTCGATGTGGGCGGGCATTGAGTCTCCTTTCGGTTGAGCCGGTTGGTTGCCTGGGTCGGCCT
>NZ_JANIAG010000217.1:0-7763 GCF_028682155.1 Pseudomonas sp. 39004 | reverse complement strand
GGCCCAGATAAACTCGATTAAAAGCCTGGCTAATAATCAGCATAAGGATTACTTCTTTGTCATCATCCCCATAAGTGGATAAAAATCGATCAAAGCACAATTACAAAAAATGCCTGGATCGATCAATGGCCAACCAACCTAGCTCCGCCCCCGCCCAGCTCCGCCGTGTCCTCGGCCTGCCCGCCCTGGTGTTTTTCGGCCTTGTCTACATGGTCCCGCTGACCATCTTCACCACCTACGGCATCGTCACCGAGCTCACCGGTGGCCGCACCGCTGGCGCCTACCTGGTCACGTTGCTGGCCATGTCGTTCACCGCCACGTCCTACAGCTTCATGGTCAAGCGCTTTCCGGTCGCGGGTTCGGCGTACTCCTACACCAACATGGCCTTTGGCCCTAATGTGGGCTTTCTCGCCGGCTGGTCGCTGCTCCTCGATTACCTGTTCATCCCGATGATCAACTACCTGCTCATCGGCCTGTTCCTCAATATCGCCTTCCCCGCCATCCCAGCCTGGTCCCTGATCCTTGCCTCGATCGCGCTGGTGACCGTGCTCAACGTGATCGGCATCCACTCGGTGGCCAAGGCCAGCAACCTGATCGTCGGCGCGCAGATCGTGTTCATCGGGGTGTTCGTGGCGCTGTCTTGCCAGACCCTGGCCGGCCAACCGGTGGACCTGCTCTCGCCGCTGATGGGTGACGGTACCCAGCCTGGTTTTGGCCCGTTGATGGCCGGTGCTGCGGTACTGTGCCTGTCGTTCCTCGGTTTCGATGCTGTCTCGACCCTGGCCGAAGAATGCCGCGACGCCCGCCGCGACGTGCCACGGGCGATCATCCTGACCACCCTGTTTGCCGGCGTGCTGTTCACCGTACTGGCCTACGTCAGCCAACTGGTGTTCCCGGGCAGCACCTTCGTCAATGCCGATGCGGCGGCGAATGAAGTGATGTTCAAGGCGGGCGGGCAATTCCTGGCCAACTTCTTCACGGCTGCGTTCGTTGCCGGCAGCCTGGGTTCGGCGCTGGCCTCGCAGGCGGCGGTGTCGCGCATCCTGTTCACCATGGGGCGTGACAAAGTGCTGCCACAGCGCACATTCGGGTATCTGTCGCCACGCTTCGGCACGCCGGTGTTCGCCATCCTGCTGGTGTCGGCGTTTTCGCTGCTGGCGCTGGTGATCGACCTGGCCACGCTCGCCTCGTTGATCAGCTTTGGCGCGCTGGTGGCGTTTTCGGCGGTGAACCTGGCAGTGGTGAAGACGCACCTGATGAACGACAGCGCGCAGCGCAACCTCAAAGGCTTGCTGTGCTATGGCGCGGTGCCGTTGGTGGGGTTGAGCTTGACCTTGTGGCTGTGGACCAGCTTGTCGGCGCTGACGTTGGTGATTGGGCTGTGCTGGTTTGCGTTAGGGCTGGCGTACTTGGCCGTACTTACAGCAGGATTCCGTCGACCAGCGCGAGTGATGGATTTTCCGGAAGTAGCGTAACTCCAGCATGGCCAAGGATGGCCGTCGCTGATGCAAGACCTGTCATTTTTGCCAGTAGCGCGTTGTCTTGGGAAGTAGCACGATAAATCCAGTTCTTACTACCCCGGTTACTGAAAATGACGCTTGCCAGATTGAAAAGCTATCGATTTTACCAGGGCACCTTTCTCATTCAGTTGCTGGATGGAAATCGCAGTAAGCACATTCTTCGCAATCAGCATCAGCCCCTGGCCTTTATACAAGATCAACAGGCCATTGCACTTGCCTGTGATACACTGGACTCAATTCATCATGCATCGTCCATGAGCTATACACCATTTGGATATTTGGCAGCGAGAGAAAAAGCTTCAATGCTCGCTTTCACGGGTGAATGGAAAGAGCCAACGATAGAAGGGTATCTACTCGGGAACGGTCATAGGGCCTACAGTCCGGTGCTGATGAGATTTTTTTCCGCTGATAGCTTGAGCCCCTTCAATCGGGGAGGCCTGAACGCCTATAGTTACTGCGGCAACGACCCCATCAACAACACAGATCCGAATGGGCGTATGTTGCAAACCAGAGCAACACAACCCAAAATTTTTAGCAAGACCTTCTCCAAATCAGTCAAACCCTCCTCTGTCCATACCTCCGTTGCCGACACCTTAGTTAACCAAAAGGAACCTGAGCCTCCGTCCTACGCATCAGCCCTCGCCAGTTTGCCTAAAGAAGACCCCGGGCTACCAACTCCGCCGCGTTATTCAACTGCGCCATTACCTAAGCAACTCACCCTCAACATAAACTTGGGCGGTGTAGATGCCAGCTCACCGATTTCGCAAGAAAACGCCGTGAAAATTGCGAACGCATTGAGCCGTCACAACACTGCAGTTCTAGAGGCTGTTGCCAAAGGGCCAGTCAATGATGACTTTGCGGCCTTCGGTAAGCTGCTCGTAGCCAGCGCGCGCGTCGAGCAAGCGGTTGCCTTTGGCAGAATCGCTCTCCAACATCGCCAGCATATCACCCAATTTCGTCAGAGCGTGGGTAGCTATCCCATCACATAGGCATCCGTAAATCAGGTGAGTGGCTGTGCTGCTGGCGTCGGCGCGGTCCATAGGCTACCCAGGCTCTGAAGCAACGACCCGGCAATCCCCTGCTGCCCCAGGTACTGCAGAATCAACGGCGCAAACTGCCCGATCATGCCGGTATCCATCCCCAGCGCCTTGAACGCACTGTCCAGGTCGCTGCGGTTCTCGACGTTGTTACCCAACGCATTGCTCAGCGCCGAATGGCTTTCGCTGTTCTTGCCCAGCATTTCACCCAGCCCACTCAACCCGCCCAGCGCATTGGCGCCCGACAGCAGGTCAAGCCCAGGCACCGCTTTGGTCAATTGGCCGTAATCGTCCGCGCTGAGGTTATTGCGCGCCAGCCCCAGCATCGCCCCTGCCCCGCCCACGGCTTGCTCCGGGGTGATGTTCAGTTCGCTGCCCAAGGTGTTGAGCAAGTTGGCCTGGGCCTCGGGCGCCTGCACTTGGCCCTGCTGTTTCTGGTTCTGCATGGCCGACACGGCGTTGGCGGCGTCGCTGAGGTTGAAGGCGAACACCGGGCTTGCAGCCAGGGTCATCAGGGTTGCCAGGGTGAGAGCTTTCATCGGGAGGGACCTCGTAGGCCGGGATGGCCTGGGAAACGAGGCATTCGACTAAGCGATTGGAGGTTTGTTCCGGGCCGCAGATCGGGATGCTGTGGGAGCGGGCTTGCCCCGCGAAGGGCCGCACAGCGGCCCCCGCTAACAGACTGGCCCAGTCAGTGCCTTTTGTTCCGAGCAAGCTCGATGTCATCCATGATCGCCTTGGCTAACGCACTCAGGTAATCGGCAGCACCGAGCAGTTTATGGTCATCCTCCATATCCCCTTCGCGCACCAAATGCTTGATGTACCCCAGCAGTACCGAAACCTGCTCATAGGCATGCTCGAACGGCACACCAGGCATCACCCGGAACAGATGGCTGGGCTGTTCGCCAGCCTCGCAGAAGGTCTTGGCGCCAACCGTTACGTTTGCTTGTCTATCGTCGCTCATCGCCCTACACCCTCCTTCACATACGCGCCAGCGCGTGGTCGATCAACGCGTGTGCGGTATCGGCGCAATGGACCACATTGGCAAGCATGTGCAGGCCCGGCTCACCGGTATGGATGCGGCGGTACTCGTCGACGGTTTCCGAGATACCCAGCAGCATCTCGCTGGCGACAGACAAGGCGTCGAGCGGAATCAAATCGGGGTGGATTGAGGAATAGAGGGTGTTGAACAGTTTAAGGCGGGGTGGATCGGGGACGATTTTTTTCATATGGCTACCTGAATGCAATGTAGCTGCTCCGATCGTTTCCACACGTTGGGTGGCAGCTGTACACGGGGTGGAAACCCGAGCGCATTCAGGAAAACTCGGTAGGCACGAGGCCTCCCGCGTACAGCCGCCATTGACGACAACACCTGAATGCTTAAGCGGGTTTCCACACCCGATCGCTGAACCTTACAGCGACCCGGTGAGCCTAGAGGGCAAAGCATTCCGGGGGCAATCAGACGGGAGTCGACAGACGTCGTAGGGTATTTCCTAGGACCCGCCTACACAAGCACATTGCCGCAAGACTTTTCTTAATTAAGTGTAGGGAAAGCCCCCTCGGCCTAGCACTTCTACCAGTTGTGTTGTATCGCGCGGCAACCGAATACTGGGGCCTTGGCTCCTGCTTTGCCATGCCCAAGAGTAGGTTTTTTCCTGGCCGAGGATTGATGCAATGACCAGAATTACCGCAATAGTCACAAAGCATTTCTATCAAAATGAAAAACTAATCACTGTTAAGCAAGACACACAAATTAAGCGCATTTTCCGTGCTTCATATATGGTAACAGGGGAAATTAATATTGAGGCATCTGCCTTGGTAAAGCTGCTGGCGACAGACAGTAGCGATTCAGTACTAAGCAGCAGTGATGAACACGAGCCACGTGCGTTCACCGCTTATGGGTACCGGCACAGTCAATACCAAGGTACGAACAAGGCATTGCTAGCTTTCAACGGAGAGAGACTACATTCAGAGATCAATGGATATCTACTGGGCAATGGTGCACGCACCTATCTCCCGTCAGCGATGAGATTCTCGACCCCCGACATACTGAGCCCTTTCGGCGCGGGCGGAATCAACAGCTATGCATTTGTCGAAGGCGACCCCATTAACTATAGCGACCCCTCGGGGAAATTCAGATTCTTCACTAGATCAAGAACTTTTTCTGGAACAGCTCGCCCCGTAGAAGGCCAATTCATTTTCATGGCGAAACACCCAACCATAAAAAACAAACGCGCGATCACCGTTGTCACTCACGGCGGCGGTGGAACAATAGATTCCGCTTTTGGGGACACGAATGCTTCGACTTTCCTTAGAAACATCAAAAAAGCTGGCTTTGACACCAATAAACATGACACCCATATAATTGCATGTATGTCGGCAAATCCTACCGACAACCAGCCATCTTTCATCCAGAATATTAGCAACCTCACCGGGCGCACATCGATCGGCTATTACGGAAAAGTCGGCACTTACGACACTATCGATCTTAGTCGTGCATCCCAACAAAAAGTGGGCGTAAATATAACCGTAGTAGAAAAGCTCTCGTCTTTCGCAAAAAATAAGTCCCAATTCAATTTCGAGCGCGTTATCGCTCAATCACAAGAACAAATCAGAGGTGTTCGTGCCCCTCGTCCGAACCGGTACTAAACCAAACTTTTATTCGACCATGCACTCGCTCGCACCAGTGCCTGAAGTTCTGGTCCGTGTGCACAACCAGACTTACAGGAGCTCACCATGTCTCGGGAAAACCACTTGCTCTTCTTCTACCAAGGCAGCAAGCTCGTTACCGTGAAGCAGGGTAAGCATCATCGCGCCATCTTCCGCATCCCAGACCTGCCATTGGCCGAACAGCAAACGGCCGACAGCACCACGGTGGGCCTGCTGACCACCGACGACAAGGGCTCGGTGCTGTGGGTGCAGGAGGCCGATGAAGACGAGCCGCACGGGTACTCCGCCTACGGGCATAATCCCGGGTTGCCGTCGTCGCGCACACTGTTGGGCTTCAATGGCGAATACTTCGAGCGAGCATCTGGCTGCTATCCACTGGGCAGCGGTTATCGTTCCTACAGTTCAGGCTTGATGCGCTTTCAATCACCCGACGACTGGAGCCCCTTCGGGCAGGGCGGGATCAACGCGTACTGCTATTGCCAGGCCAATCCCGTGAATGCTGTAGACCCTAGCGGCCACAAACTGAGCTTCCTGGCTAATGGGCAGATCATGCGGGTCACTCGAAATAGCGCAACGCCGGTCGGACGCTGGCTCAATCCTTCGACTTTGAACAGAACTACCTCACTGGAAACCCTCGGTGCCGGCAGCCCTCGAATTCAGCCCAGACGACCTTCCCTGCCGGAACGCAGCCCGATTGCGGCACTAACAGTAGCCCTCCAGCACGTGCCCCCTGTCCAGGCTGATATTCGTCCAACTCCGGTTCAATGGGTGAGCCTTACCGCAAGGCGTGAGCCTCTACTACCGCCGCCAAGCACCGCCAGTAGACCGACAGCCATTGTCAGGCCGCTGGGCGCTACGCAAGAGCCAAGCCGGCCAACCCACGTGCACGAGCTCGCCCCTGGCTCGCGGTCAACCGACTCCTCCCGCGATACCACGCCATCCTCAAGCCGATCAGCTACGCCTCCAGGAGATGCCGCTCTGGTTGATTACCACGTGCGTGTTGCGAGCAACATCCGCAACCATCCAAATTACAGCCGCAGGCATGATCCCTGACAGTGACGCCCAGCATCGGCCAAGGAATGGGTATGCCCCAAGGCTCCAGACAGCCGCCATGAAAAAGCCCCTCATCAAGAGGGGCTTTCTTCACTCACAGCGCCTTACGCCGCGCCCCACATCTTGTGCGGGTCGATCACAAACTTCTTCGGCACCCCGGCATCGAACTCGCCGTAGCCTTCCGGCGCCTGATCCAGGTTGATCACCTGCACGCCCACCACTTCAGCAATATTGATGCGATCCCACATGATCGCCTGCATCAGTTGGCGGTTGTACTTCATGGTTGGGGTCTGGCCGGTGTGGAAACTGTGCGATTTCGCCCAGCCCAGGCCGAAGCGGATGCTCAGCGCGCCGATCTTGGCGGCGGCGTCCACCGCGCCCGGGTCTTCGGTCACGTACAGGCCCGGGATACCGATGTTGCCGGCCACGCGGGTGACCTGCATCAGCGAGTTGAGCACCGTGGCCGGGGCTTCGTGCTTGGCACCTTCGTGGCCATGGCCGCGTGCCTCGAAGCCAACTGCATCCACCGCGCAATCCACTTCAGGCTCGCCGAGGATGTCGATGATCTGTTCGTGCAGCGGGGTATCCTTGGACAGGTCGACCACTTCGAAGCCTTGGGACTTGGCGTGCGCCAGGCGGGCCTGGTTGAGGTCACCCACGATCACACAGGCGGCACCCAGCAGACGCGCCGAGGCAGCAGCGGCCAGCCCAACCGGGCCAGCACCCGCGACGTAAACGGTACTGCCTGGGCCAACGCCGGCCGTCACGGCACCGTGGTAGCCAGTCGGCAGAATGTCGGAGAGGCAGGTCAGGTCACGGATCTTTTCCATGGCCTTGTCGCGATCCGGCAGTTTCAGCAGGTTGAAGTCAGCGTACGGCACCAGCACGTATTCAGCCTGCCCGCCGGTCCAGTCGCCCATGTCGACATAGCCGTAGGCGCCACCGGCGCGGGCCGGGTTGACGGTGAGGCAGACGCCGGTGTGCATCTCTTTGCACGAGCGGCAGCGGCCGCAGGCGACGTTGAACGGTACCGACACCAGGTCGCCCTTTTTCAGGCGTTCGACGTCACGGCCCAGCTCGACGATTTCACCGGTAATTTCGTGGCCCAGGACCAGGCCGACCTGGGCAGTGGTACGGCCGCGGACCATGTGCTGGTCGGAGCCGCAGATGTTGGTGGAGACCACCTTGAGGATCACCCCGTGCTCGATCTTCTTGCCACGCGGGTCCTGCATTTTCGGGTAGTCGATATTGCGTACTTCGACCTTGCCGGCGCCGAGATATACCACTCCACGATTGCCAGACATGCTCTTACCTCGCTTGGTTTTTATTTATGCAGCGTTGGTTGAAGCGCCGCCATCCATGGGCGGCATGTGTTACTGGAATGAGGGGAATTGTGGGCCTGATGGGGCGAGATGCACTGACTGAAAACGACAGGGGGATGCCTTTTTACGGCAGACCAAAAGCTGGGGCCGCTTTGCGGCCC
>NZ_JANIAG010000216.1:0-7775 GCF_028682155.1 Pseudomonas sp. 39004 | reverse complement strand
GTCCGATCTCTACAAATAAAATCAAATAGCCCTTATTAATCAATAGCTTATCAACCTGGCACAGTCCCTGCTCTAGCTCTCCCCAACAACGCTTTACATACGGGGAGATTCACCATGCACCAGCGCCATCCACTAGCCCGCCAGATCAGCCTTGCACTGCTGCTGGCCGGCACCGGCGGCCAAGCCGTCGCCGCCGGCGAAGACACCAAGGCCGAGCCAGCCCTGGAAACCGTCACCGTCACCGCCCAGCATCGCGAGCAGACCCTGCAGGAAGTGCCCGTCGCCGTGTCGGCGATCAAGGGCACCAGCATCACCGCCGATGGCGTGCGCTCGATGGGCGACATCACCACCTTCGTGCCCAACGCCTCGGCCAAGAACCCCGACGGCGATGGCCGCCCGCGCTGGTACATCCGCGGCCTGGGCACCGGTGATACCGGTGCGGCGACGGTCTTCCCGGTGGGCATCTACGCCGACGACGTCTACCTCAATGCACCGATCGCCGGGGGCGGCCCACTGTTCGACCTTGAGCGCATCGAGATCCTGCGCGGGCCGCAGGGCACCTTGTATGGCAAGAACACCACCGCCGGTGCGGTCAATGTCATCTCGAAAAAGCCGGCCTTCGACACCGACGGCTACGGCACCCTCGGCTTCGGCAGCAAGAACGAGCGCATCGTCACCGGTGCCATCGGTGGCGCGCTGGTGGACGAAAAGCTGGCCGGGCGGGTATCGCTGTATTCCGAAGAACGCGATGGCTTCCAGAACAACGATTTCGACGGCAACACCTACGGCGACGTGAACAAAAAGGCGATCCGCCTGCAGTTCCTGGCCCAGCTCAACCCCGACCTGGACGCCCTGCTCAAGCTGCACAGCCGCCAGTTCAAGGGCGACGGCAGCAACGGCTCGCTGCCGGTGGGCCGTTATTACAACGTCGGCTACGAGCGCCCCAATGGCCGCGATATCTCGCTCAACGTCAACGAGGACTACCGCCTCGACCACGACGGCGCGTCACTGACCTTCAACTGGTACCTGGGCGACTACACCCTGACCTCGATCAGTGCCTACGACTACATCCGCAACCGCTCCACCAGCGACGCCGACTACACCCCCTATGAAGTCAACGGCGCGGCAATCACTGACAACAGCTACCGCCAGTGGTCCCAGGAGCTGCGCCTGGCTTCGCCGGAAGACCGCCCGCTGCACTGGCTGGCGGGCGCCCACTACTTCCATGAAGACCTGGACAGCTCGGCCCAGCGCATCGTCACCCCAGGCCCGACGCCCAACGGCACCGGCTCGAACCAGGTCGGCACCACTGCGTTGCGCGACCTGGGCTATGACCACCGCACCGACAGCTACGCGCTGTTCGGCAACCTGACCTACGACTTCACCGATGATTTCAGCGTCACCGGCGGCCTGCGCTGGACCCAGGAGAAGAAGGACATCGACCTGGACCTGGTGCAACTGACCCGCGCCACGGCCAACGGCCCGCTGATCCCGCTGGGTGGCGTGGGCAGCAACGGCAACCGCCAGGAAGACAAGACCTGGGAAGCCTGGACCTACGACCTGACCCCCGAGTACCGCATCAACGACAACCTGCGGGTGTTCTTCCGCTACGCCCATGGCTTCCGCTCCGGCGGCTTCAACACCGGGCTGTCGACCAGCCTTGCGCAGTTGACCACGGTCGACCCGGAAGAGCTGGATGCCTACGAGCTTGGCCTGAAGTCCGAGTGGTTCGACCGCCGTCTGACGGTCAACGCCAACGTCTTCTACTACGACTACTCGGACATCCAGGTGAACCTGCTGACAGTCAACAATGGTGTACTCACCACCGCCTTGACCAACGGTGCCAAAGGTACGGTCAAAGGTGCCGAGCTTGAGATCGAAGGCCAACCGACCGACCGCCTGCACCTGCGCGCGGCGGTGTCGTTCCTCGACACCGAGTACACCGACTTCAAGAACACCAACCCCACCACGGGCGCGGTGACCGGTGACTACAGCGGCAACAGTTTCGTGCGCTCGCCACGCAACGTGGTGTCGCTGGGTGCCGACTACACCATCCCGCTGCAGGTCGGCGGCAAGCTGGTGGCCGGCGGCGACGTGAGTTTCCGCGACAAGGAATACTTCCTCGCCGACCGCCAGAGCAGCGCGGACGAGACCCTCAGCCAGCCGCACTACACCCTGGCCAACGCCCGCCTGACCTGGTTCAGCCCTGATGACAAGTTGAGCGTGAGCGGCTTCGTCAACAACCTCACCGACCGCCGCTACCAGGTGCATGGCCGGCCAAATGGCACTGCCGGGCAGTACGTGATCACCTACGGCGACCCGCGCACGGTCGGGCTGAGTGTCACCAGCCGGTTCTGATTTTTCTCACAAAGGGGCCGCTGCGCGGCCCATCGCGACGCAAGGCAACAACGCCTACTAAGGATATCCCCATGCCCCACTACACCCCCTTGGCCAGCGCCATCGCCCTGGCCATCGGCAGCCTTGCCGTGCCCGCATTCGCCGCCGAACCCGCCGCCAACCTCGACACCGTGGTCGTGGTCGGCACCCACCGCAGCGACGTCACTGCCCTGCAAAGCGCCGCGCCGGTCGACGTCCTCAGCGGCGAGAAACTGCAGGAAACCGGCGCCAGCGACCTGTCTGCCGCGCTCACCGCCTTGTCACCGTCGTTCAGCTTCCCGCAGTCGCCACAGGGCGCATTCGCCGGTTCCATCGCCCAGGGCGCCTCGTTGCGCGGCCTGGCCTCCGACCAGGTGCTGGTACTGGTCAACGGCAAACGCCGCCACACCAGCGCCAACGTCACCCGCCAAGGCCTGGTCAACGCCCGCGGTGCCGCAGCGGTGGACCTCAGCCTGATCCCGCTGTCAGCCATCGAACGGGTGGAGATCCTGCGCGATGGCGCTGCTGCCCAGTATGGTTCGGACGCCATCGCCGGGGTGATCAACATCGTGCTCAAGGAGCGCGATGACGGCGGCAACGCCGGCTACCGCTTCGGCGGCTACAACAAGGGCGACGGCCTGCAGCGCAAGCTCAGCGGCTGGAAAGGCTTTGCCCTGCCCAACGACGGCTTCCTGACCCTGGCCTTCGACGCCGGCAGCCAGGACCCGGCCAGCGATACCCGTGACGACAACCGCTTGTTCTACCCCGGCTCGACCAGCATCGACACCCCGCGCGAGCAGAACAACCGCTACCGCAACTGGCGCTGGGGCTCGGGCAACGTTTCCGACCAGTACAACTTCACCGCCAACGCCGAGATGGGCCTCACCGAGGGCCTCAGCGCCTACGGCTTCGCTACCTACGCGCACAAGAACACCGACGCCGAGAACTTCTTCGACCCGCCCACCACCCTGCGCAACAACTATGGCAGCGTGGCCCTGGCGCGCTACCCCGACGGCCGTCTGCCGGTGACCCGTTATGGCCTGGAAGACTACGCCGTCACCGGCGGCCTGCGCTTCGAAGACGAAACCCTGGGCCACTTCGACCTGGCGCTGAACTACGGCAATAACCGCGTCGACTCTACCGACCGCGACGCGATCAACCCCAGCTGGGGCAACGCCAGCCCATCGACCCTCTATACCGGCCGCCGCGAGGCCGACCAGACCAACCTGACCCTGGACTGGACCCGCGACTTCGCCAACGACTGGTTGTTCAAGCCACTGACCGTTTCGGCAGGGCTGGCCTGGCGCCAGGAAAACTACGACCTGACGGCAGGTGATGCAGCCGGCTGGTCCAACGGGCCGCTGTTCAACACCCTGGACCCAGTCACTGGCAGACGGATTCCGGGCTATTACTCAGGCATCACCCAGGTCGATGCCGTGTCGCTCGACCGCCGGGTGATCGGTGCTTACTTCGATGTCGAAGCCCAGTTGACCGAGAAATTCCAGGCTGGCGTCGCGGTGCGCAGCGAGCATTATTCGGACTTTGGCGACACCACCAACGGCAAGCTGTCGCTGCGCTATGACTTCACCCCGCAAATTGCTGCCAGGGCCAGCGCCAGCACCGGCTACCGCGCACCGTCGCTGGTGCAGAGCGGGCTGTCGTCGTTCAGTGTGCAGGTGGTCGAGCAGCCGCCGGGCAGTGGCAACTGGGTCGAGGTGCAACAACGCACCCTGCGCGCCGACAGCCCGGAGGCAGCGCTGCTGGGCGGCAAGTCGCTCAAGCCCGAGGAGTCCACCAACTTCTCCGTAGGCTTGGTCTGGCGCCCGCTGCCGAATGCCTCGGTCACGCTCGATGCCTACCGCATCGACATCGACAACCGCATCACCCTGTCCGACCAGTTGCCGGCCTCGGTAGTCGGCCCGATCTTCGCGGGTACGCCCTACGCCAACATCCAGAGCGCAGCGTTCTACAGCAACATCGCCGACACCCGCACCGACGGGTTCGAACTGGCCGGCCACTACCAACTGGACGTGGGCCGCTGGGGGCGCCTGGACTTCAATGGCGGCTATGCACGCAACAATACCCGCATCACCGGGCTGGACGATGTTGGCAGCATCCCCGGCAACCAGATCATCGGCCGCAACACCCAGGGCCTGATCGAGGACGGTACGCCCAAAGACAAGCTGACCTTGAGCGCCAACTGGCTGTACGACGGCTTGAGCGTCACCGTGGCGCAGCGACGCTATGGCGAGTGGCAGAGCCGCAACGCCGCCAACCCGACGCTGGACCAGACCTTCGGCGCGCAATGGGTGACCGACCTGGATGTGTCGTACCGCTTTGACCTGGGCCTGACCTTGTCGGCGGGCGCGATCAACCTGTTCGACAGCCACCCGGACAAGCTGGAAGGCGCGCAGCTGTATGGGGTGCCGAAGTATTCCATCACCAGCCCCGAGGGCGCGCAGGGGGCGTTCTACTACACAAGCGTCAGTTACGACTTCTGATCCTCGTGGGCGCGGGTTCACCCGCGAAGACCCCCTGTTGCTGGCAGCCTGCTGCTGGAGCAGCAGCCCTGTGCTGCTCCAGCATCACCCCTTCGGCAGCCGCCGTATTTCCGGGCCCCCGCCGCCTGGCACAGCTCTTGCGATAGCCCTTCCATCGTCTGCTCCCCCCAAGGCCTGCCATGCGCTTGCTCTCGCCCCTCTCCTGGTTGATTTCCCCCGTGGCCCTGCTCGCCCTCTGGGCCCTGCTGGCCAACGCCGGGCTGTTCCCTGCCAACCTGCTGATCCCGCCGCTGGAGGTCTGGCACAGCTTCACCGACCTGCTGGCCACCGGCGAACTGCAGGAGCACCTCACCGGCAGCCTCTCGCGGCTGGCGTTGGGCTTTGGCGTCGGTGCGCTGGCGGGCCTGGCATTCGGCACCGCCCTGGCCTTGTCAAAAACCGTGGAGGCCTACTGTGCGCCGCTGTTTCACACCCTCCGGCAAATCCCCAGTATCGCCCTGATCCCGATGTTCGTGCTGCTGTTCGGCGTCGATGAAACCTTCAAGATCGTCATCGTCGCCAAGACTGCGTTCTTCCCCGTGGCCCTGGCTACCTGTGAAGGGGTGCGCGCCATCCCGCGCAGCCACTTTGAAGTCGCGGCGGTGTACCGCCTGCGCTGGACCACGCTGGTCGGCCTTATCGCCCTGCCCGCTGCCGTGCCCGCGATCGTCACCGGCGTGCGCGTGGCCCTGACCCGCGCCTGGGTGGTGCTGGTGGCGTGCGAGCTGCTGGCTGCAGACAGTGGGCTGGGACAGATGATCGAAATGGGCCGGCAGATGCTGCGTATCGATGTGGTGATGGTCGGGGTGGTGATCACCGGGGTGATTGGTTTCACCCTGGACTTCGGCCTGCGTCGCGTCGAGCGACGGTTTACCCGCTGGCAGAGCCGCTAAGGAGTTGCTGATGAACCTGAAGAGTCTTCGTGGCCTGGTGCTGCCATTGCTGCTGCTCGGCGCGTGGGAGTATGCCTCGCGCCAGGACGCCGCTGGCGCCTATGCCTTTGTGCCGCTGGCCCAGGTGGGTGCGGCCTGGGTCGAGTTGCTGGGCAGCGGCGAGCTGCTGGTCAACCTGTGGGCGAGCCTGCTGCGCACCTGCACAGGCCTGGCGCTGGGCATTGTCGGTGGCATCGGCTTGGGGGCGCTGATGGCCCTGTCGGCACCGGCCAACCGCCTGATCGCGCCGCTGTTCCACGCCCTGCGCCAGGTACCGATGCTGGGCTGGATCCCGTTGATCGCCTTGTGCTTTGGCAACGGCGAAAGTGCCAAGCTGCTCATCGTCAGCCTGGCGGCGTTGTACCCGATGGTGCTCAACACCTTCGAAAGCCTGCGCCAGGTCGAGGGCCAGCATCGCGAAGCCGCCCGGGTGCTGATGCTCAGCCGCGCACAGCAGTTGCGCCTGATCCTGTTGCCCGCCGCCTTGCCGGGCATCGCCGCCGGCGTCTTGCAGGCGCTGGCGTTCGCCTGGGTGACCTCGGTGGGCAGCGAGCTGTTCCTGTCCTCGGGGGCAGGCCTTGGCAGCCTGATGATGAACGCCGAGGCCGGCGCACGCATGGAGATCATTGTGGTCTGCGTGCTGTGCATCGGCCTGTGCGGCTACCTGATGTCCTGGCTCTGCACCCTCCTCTCCCGCCGCCTGCTGCGCTGGCGCCCGACCCGTTGAAAGGCCCGACCATGAACGCCATCGCCCACGTTTTACCCACCACCGCCACCCACGGCGCACTGAACATTCGCGGCCTGAGCAAAAGCTACGCGCTCAAGGGCAAGCCGATGCAGGTGCTCAAGGACATCGAGCTGAACATCCAGCCCGGCGAATTCGTCAGCATTGTCGGCGCCAGTGGCTGTGGCAAGTCCACCTTGCTGCGGCTGATCGTCGGCCTCGACCAGGCCTACCAGGGGCAGATCCTGCTCGACCAGCAGCCCGTGCACGGGCCGGGCCTGGAACGCGGCATCGTGTTCCAGGACCACCGCCTGTTCCCGTGGATGACCCTGCAGCAGAACATCGCCCTGGCCTTGAAGAACCACACCATGCCGACGACCCACAAGGGCCGCCTGGTAGCTGAGCACATCGCCCTGGTGGGCTTGAGCGGTTACGAACAGGCCTACCCGCACCAGCTATCCGGCGGCATGGCCCAGCGCGCGGCCATTGCCCGGGCGCTGGTGAACAAACCCAAGGTGCTGCTGCTGGACGAGCCGCTGGGCGCTCTGGATGCCCTGACCCGGGTAAGGTTGCAGCAAGAGTTGCAACGCATCTGGGTGCAGGAGCGCTGCACCGTGATCATGGTCACCCATGACATCGAGGAAGCGCTGTACCTGGGCGACCGGGTGATCGTGATGGATGCCCACCCGGGCAGAATCCGAGAGGACCTGCGCATCGACCTGCCGCACCCGCGCGAACGTGACAGTGCCGTGTTGCAGGCTTACAAGCAGCGGCTGCTGGGTGAGCTGGTGGGGCATTGAGCTGCATTCGAGAGTGCGTGTGGTACTGTGCTGTGACACCCTCAAGGAGCCCCCCACATGGACGTACGCTGCACCTCGATCGAGGACGTTCGCTCGCGCATCGATCACATCGACCAGAACCTGGTCGCACTGCTTGCCCAACGCGGTCAACTGGTCGCCCAGGCGGCGACTTTCAAGAAGACCCGCGACGATGTGCGCGCACCGGCGCGGGTCGAGCAGGTGATTGCCAAAGTGCGTGCCATTGCCGGTGATACCGGGGCATCGCCCGAGGTGGTGGAACGGGTGTACCGGGCGATGATTGCGGCGTTCATCGATGAAGAGCTGAGACTGCATGCCGCGTTAGACCGGGAGTAAGTTGGGGCCGCTTTGCGGCCCATCGCGACACAAGGCCGCTCCTACAGGA